>CANQIW010000022.1 GCA_947624055.1 uncultured Lachnospiraceae bacterium | reverse complement strand
GTAAACGTCAAATCATGCGCTTACTGATAAAGAGAACGCCGCTTATCAGCGACGTTCGGGTTTGTGACATATTTCCGGGAGCTGCTCCGACCACGGAAGCAGGTCATCCAGTTCAGACGGATCAAGCCCGCCCTTTTGCTTATATCTTTCTGCTAATTCCGTAAGGATATAGCGGAAGTAAAAATACGGGTTGAGATGATTCAGCTTAGCGGTTTCTGATATGCTGTAGATCACAGCACTGGCATCGGCTCCCCTGATCGAGTTGATGAACACCCAGTTGCGGCGGCCAGTCGTGAAGCTTCTTATTGAGCGTTCCGAAGCCGAGTTATCTATCGGTACATTGCCATCTTCCAGGAATACCTTCAGATATTTCTCCTGGTTAACGCTGTAATTGAGACCCTTTGCTGTTTTTCCTTTCGGAAGGGCTGTGGTATCAGCCAGACGTTCTTTTACCCACAGGAAATACTCCTCAACGAGAGGTTTTATTGACTTCTGCCTCTCCCTGAGCCGTTCCCCGGGTGTAAGGTCTTTCAGGCCGCCTTCAATCTTATAGATTGCTGATATCCTGGCCAGTGCCTGATAAGCGGTGGACTGCCGGATTGCTTTTTCATCCCCCTTGCCCAATGCCTTGAGCGCATCGGAGTAATCCCTCCGTGCATGCGCCCAGCAATTCGCACTCGTGAACCCATCGATCAGATGTTCCAGCATGTGGTATTGCTGCAGGCCGTCCGTGAGCAGGATGCCATGGAAGTCTTTGTAAAATTCTTCCGGGTGGCAATGATGCCTGGTCTTCTGGTATTCATAGACCACGACCGGATGCCCCGTGTAGAATTCCCCAGTCCGGTGCACCCACATCCAGCTGTCCGTACCGGCCGGCCTTCCGTCCCGTATCACTTGTACACGGGTTTCATCACATTGAACGACGTGATGATTCAGAAGCTCTGTCCGCAACCGGTCATACAAAGGTTTCAGATATTTATCAGCGCATTGTATCGACCAGTTCGCCATCGTCTGCCGGGAGATGTTGACCGCGTTCCGAAGGAATTCCTCTTCGATCCGGTAATAAGTGGCATGATTCACATACTTAACGTTATAGATGGCTGCCATTAAGGACGGGGTCAGGATACTGTTCCGGATAAGGTCTGCCGGACGGTTTCCCCTGAGGAATTCATCCTGATGGTCACCGCCTGTACCAACATAAACTTCTACGATGTGTTTTTCCACTGTCCATGAAGCAGGTTCATAGCGGAGCCGTTTGAATTCCTCATCCGGAAGACGGCGCCAGTTCCCTTTGCCGAAAGCACTGTCCAGCTCCTCTTCAGATAAGCTGTGCCTGTGCCCCTCAATGGGAAGGTCTTTTAGGTCCTCCTCACGTCTGCCTTTTTGCCGGGGCTTTTTCCGGCGGACAACCTCTTCGAATCGAGGTTCCGGGATGGATCCATCAGAAAGCGCTTCGGCTTCGTCAAAAAAAGACAGCTGGCCGTCGAGGACTTCCAGGCGTTCGGTCTTCCGTCCGAACCGGTTCTGGTTCGCAATGCGGATCTGTTCGACCAGGTTTTCATAGTTCTCATTCAGCCGGCCCAGCTGATCCTGTAATGACAGGACCACCTGCATGAGTTCCTTTTTACTGCAATGGTTCAATTCTTCTGCGGAATAGTTCTTTGCCATGACTGCCTGCCTTTCATGCCTTATTATACCGTATTTTGAAGGCATGGGCAAACCGGCAGGTACAGCGGGACCGTCATTCTGCCTATGGATGGGACATACCAGAAACACGCCTGACACCGTGGAAATATGCGGTTTGCAATGTTCAGGGCAGGACATTTTATGCCTGCATCTCCACATATAAGGCTTTGTGGGGGCAGGTAAAAAACTGTCCTGGACAGCATTTTTCGGCCTGTAAAAAACAGAAAAAATTTCTCCGTTTTGCACAAAAGGTCAGCTGACTTTTGCAGGGTGGACATCTTTTACCCTGGGTTCCAACGGGTTAAGGCCGATCATCAGATGATGGAACTGTTCTTCTGTCAGGTCAGCAGCTTCTTCCCGTGTGCGCGGCCACGACATCCGTCCGTCCTCGAAACGCTTGTATAAAAGGAGAAATCCTGTGCCCATCCAAAGCAGACCTTTCATCCGGTCAGAACGCCGTCCGCAGAAAAGGAATAGTGTACCTTTTTCAAACGGGTTCAGGTCATACCTGGTACCAACGATCTGAGCGAGTCCGTCAATACCCTTGCGCAGGTCAACGAACCCGGTGGCAATCACTACGCGGCGGATGCCGGCTGCATCTTCAAGCATGGCGGACCTCCTGCAGGATGCGGGCCAGAAGGCCATCACTGACTGAGTTTGACAGGGCGACCGCCATACCACCGGAACGGATGACCGCTGCAGGATGGAAGTGGTCTGTCTCAGGAGTATCCGACCGTGCAGAAAATGGGATTTCGGCAAAGGTGACTGCGGGATCCTCCTGCACCATGGGAAGGGTCTGTGACTGTTTCATTTGGTCATATGCCTGGAGGCGGAGTTTTCGCTGCCAGTAGTAGTAGCATTTGGTGGAGATGCCTCGTTCTGAGAGCCATTGCTTAGCGGATTGGCCCTCTGGTCGCGCGTGGCATTCCTCGATGATCTGTTTCCAGTTGGCTAACCGGACTTCGTGTGCAATCTGATCCATTTTTTAGACCTCCTTTAAAAAACTAGTAGATTTTTGAGTTTTTTAAAGTATGGCATTTATTTTGGGATCACACAAGGCGGGCGATTTGACGTTTACGGTTTGGTAAATAATAAATTTTGAGAGATTTTTGGTATTGCAAGAGTGAGTCATACAAACAGAGGGTGGAGCCCGAAAAATCGACTCTGCCCTCTGACAACTTATCACAAATCTTATATCAGTCTTGCCAAACCGGAAGACGGAATACTGCCCGACTCCCTTGCAGGCTAATGCCAGTTGCCAAACGGCTGAATTTAATTTTGCGAAAAACTATTGACACAATCGAAATTGATTTCACTGTTCAATTATCTCCGCATATCACTAAACGTCTTCTATCTTCGCCCAATTCATAAAAAGCATTAATTGGATAATCTCTTCGCTTTGAATTCTTTCAATGCAGAAAACGAGTAATTCTTCCAAAGAACAGGGCATCCACCATAGCACACGTCAAAGTGCTTGCAAACGCTACACTCATCAGATGGTAGCTTGCGTATTGCATCCATTGTTTTGCTATAGCCAGCGCTTTCGGTTAATAAAAGGAATTCTTGGTACGACGAAAAATCTACACCAAACTTCCCTACCTGCTGATAAATGTACATGTCGCAAGGAAGCAATTCCATCTTCGTATTGAATGTCACAGCATTTTTCAGATGAATCTGGCAGGGCGTAGCCAACCTGCCCTTTAAAAGTTCTAACTGTTCCGCAGTATATACACACAGGGGAAAGCTGTATTCAACCCACCAATCATCAGTAATGGCATTCAACTTATCAATTTGAGATATAAAATCACTTACCAATTTCATGGGATCATGTTTTTGCAAATAAGCCAAATCTTTTTCTTTTGCATCATCATTATCAATAATGAAAGTGAATGAGAACTGCTTCGCACCATTATTATGAGCAATTTGGACAGAATCGCAGAAAGATTGAACATTCTCAAGCGTTATGACCATAGAGCATGTGAAGTCTATCGGCAATAAAGCCAAATTGCGAATGGCCTGATGCTGCGCTTCATAGCCATCATACCCCGTCATTTCATACCATTCCCGCTGGTCCTTTCCCTTCATGGACACATCAATGTATCCAACACCGCTATCAATCAATGTTTTGCACAACTTAGAATCTTTGAGTAATACACCGTTTGTTGCAATTGCGGTTGTCATTGGATGATTCCTTGTTTTAATATATTGTAAGATTTCCGGAAGACGTGAGTATGTAAGGGGTTCTCCCCCAGTAAAGAATATGTATTTTACTTTTGCTTCACAACAAAATTCAACGATCCTTTTGAGATCATCATATTTAATTTTATCATTTTCTACGTATCCTGCATTCTTGACATAACAAAATTTACAGCGCAAATTACAGCCACGTGTAAGCACAATTGAACATTGCTTGATAATTCCTTCAGTAAACATTAAGCCTCTCCTCTCATAATAAGATCGACACCTTTAATATATCATTTTATCCAACTGATACAGCGAAGACATCTCATTAGCAAATATTGCCTCTGGTAAGCCTTGTGCAACAATTTTCCCGCCAGCCTCACCACCAAATATACCAAAATCAATGATATAATCTGCAACCTTTGCGATGAATTCAATGTTATGTTCAATGATTATGACTGTTTCCGAATTCTGCTCCAAAGAAGCCAGAACCTGAATAAACTTATCAATATCTACATCATTCAGTCCAGATGTCGGCTCATCCAAAATATATAAGTTTTTACCACAAGATGAAGAGCTTAATGCTTTCGCCAATTTTACACGTTGCGACTCTCCTCCAGATAAATTCATAGACATCTGTCCCAACTTTAAATATCCTAAGCCCAATTGGATCATACTATTCAAAGTCGAGAAGATCTTTTTGGTTCCATTAAATACATCGATAATGTCCACAATAGGTGTTTCCAAAATATCCAGAATAGTTTTCCCACGGTATTTCACAGATAATACATGCTCGTTAAACCTTTTCCCCCCACATTCAGGACACGTTATGTAGGAATTGGGCAAATAGTTAAGTTCAATCTTCTGGAGTCCTGTGCCTTGACAACACTCGCAACGTCCACCTTTAACATTCATGCTGAATGACGAGGAACCAAGTTTCATTTGTTTGGCAGTATCCGTCATAGAAAACAATGTGCGAATCTCATCAAAAATCCCCAGATAAGAGATGATTGTCGACCTTGGCGTTTTCCCTATAGGGGCTTGATTAACTTGTATTACTTGTCGAATATTCTTTCCTCCTTGAACAGTGCCATAGACATTGTCAGATTTTCTTGAAAAACATTTTGCAACGACCGACGCCAATGTTGATTTTCCAGAACCAGATACTCCAGTTATGCAAGTGATTCCCCCAATCGGGAAGCAGGCGTTTTGTCCATGTATGTTTCTGAAATTGATATTATTAACCTCAAAATAAGTCGATGTCTCCATCACTTGTTTAAAAGCAAGCCGATGTCCGGCATTTTGTGGCGTGTTTGACTGACTGATCAAATATCCTCCATCTGGTCCACCAACAGGTCCAAGTTCTACAATGTAATCCGAGGATGCGATGTATTGTTTATTATGTTCTATTGCAATAACAGTGTTCCCACGACGTACCAAATTCCGAGTGGCTTTTGTGAGCTTAGTAATATCCCTATAATGTAACCCTTTACACGGCTCGTCCAAAATATAAATTAACCCTTTCAATGAACATGTAAGTTGAGTGGCTATCCTAACTCGCTGTCTCTCACCACCTGAAAGAGTAGGAATAGACCTGTTAAGGCACAGATAACCCACATTAAGCTGCATCAACGCTTCTAACTTACAAAGAATGCTATTTATTAATTGACCAATCAACTCCTTCTTAGATAATGAAATTCGATCATCACTAAACTTTTTCATCCAAAAATACAACGATGTTAATTCCATACTCTCAACGTCATTATAATTTAGTCCGCCAATCCTGTATTCAAGTACTTCTTTACGTAATTTGGCACCACCACATACATGACAAGGGATTTCTTCCATGTACTTGGAATAAACAACTGGAGAAATGGATGAATCACTGTTGGATATTCTATCTAATATAGCAGGGATCGCCCCACGAAGCGTCACATAGTGCTGTTTTTTTCTCTTACCCTCCTTGTATGTCAATTTATACCTAATCCGGTCATCAGCATAAAGTAATTGATGAATCTCATCATCACTGAGTTCAGAAAACTTTTTCTCTATATCAATTCCATAATGTTCACAAAATGCCTCCAAATACTTTTGTTCCTTGCTTTCCGGTGAGCCTTTAAAATACAAAATCGCACCGTCTCTCAAGGTAACACTACGGTCTGGAATTAGGAGAGATTCAGATACTACAGTTTCTACACCAAGACCGGTACAGTGAGGACAAAAAGACTTTGGATTATTAGACGAGAACAATTTTTCCGAAACACTTGATGTCTGATTGCTATTAACAAGCGCAAATAAGGATCTAAGGTAGTAAGATATCTCTGTAGTAGTACCAATGGTAGAACGAGGATTCACATTATAGTAATTTTGAGAAATATTTAAGGCCGGTCGCAAGTTCTCAACAGAATCCACTTTAGGTTTATTCATCAGCTTCTGTCCATAAATATTTCCGGTCATTCCTTCCAAGAAAGCATTTTGACTCTCTGCATATATCGTGTCAAATACCAAAGAAGATTTTCCACAACCTGAACAGCCAGTCACACAGGTGACTTCATCTAATGGAATTTCCAAGTTCAGATGTTTTAAATTGTTTTCGTATGCATTCCTAATTACAATTTTTTCCATAATTCGCACAACTCCTATGTTAAGAGTTTTAAGAAAAACGTATCCTCCATTGCAAAATCCAAGGTTCTTCCACTACTCTGCATGATATCTTTTTTATAAAGTTCTATCAACTTTGCTATGGGTTATAGCTGCCACATTGCAGCGATATTCATTAATTCTAAACGGATTCCCATCAGAATTTTCATTTGAATTCCACATCATACAAACCGTACAATAGCCTCTATCTTTGCAGTTAACACACTTTGAAAAGCATGACCGTCTTATTTGTCTTAACTCATGTATTTTTTCTGAAGTTTCCCAAATATCCTGAACAGTTTGATAATTCAAGTCTCCGATAACATTGTTCTGCCAACCGGCACAAGGAAATGCTTTTCCGTTTGCCGTTACACAGAAACTATAACGGCAAACAGAGCATATTGGATCATTCCCGGTCAGTTTTTCTTTCTCCTTGGCCGTCTTGCGAATTGATTCAGCATAACCCTCCTGCATTTGCACCGTTAATACATCATCTATTTCTTCAATTGATAAACGATTCTCAAGGTTACAACCAGAATGATCATAAGCAGCAAAAATCATCGGTTCTGTTACCACGGCAATATTATGTGCCCATCCCCAATGAAGAACATCAACATAACAATCCTTATTTTGTTTGATAACGGGACAAGAAATCTGCACTGGAATACCTTCATCGCACAGTCGAAGTATTCCAGCTTTTGTTTTTTTGAAACTTCCATTTAATTTTGTAATTGAATCATGCACTATGGCATCCATAGAATAAAGAGAAGTTTGCACAGAAAGAAGTACGTTTTTCTTCATTTCTGATATTATATCATCTGTTAGCAAAGTTAAATTCGACAATACATTTACAGATAATTCTAATTTTCTGCACTTTTTCAAGAAGCCCAAAATATCTTTGTGAAGAAGAGGTTCCCCGCCAGACAGCGTGACATGTATAATATTCATCCTCCGTCCTTCTTCAATGATTCGATAAAATAGGGCAGAATCAATCATATGATTTTTATATTCATTCGGAATATAGCAATGAATACAACGCTCATTGCACGCATCCGCTATTTCGATATGGATACTTCTGAGAAATTCGTTTGGACTTATTTCTCCACCAATGCAATCATTTGTCACAATACTATCCTGTATCTGATCACAATCACTCGACTCTGAAGCGGTTTCTCCAAATTGATCCTTACAAGTTTCAATCGTTTCGCCACAACTGAGATACCCTTCATCCACAAATAAATCAAAAAACCCCCTCGTATCTCGTTTCAACGTTTCATACTCAACACCAATAAAAATATGCGACAGCTCTTGGACAACATCTTCTATTGAGCGAGGCAATTTGCTCAGCATACTTAACATGACAGCTCCACTAGCAGAAACATATTTTTCCTCTAAATGTCGATGGACATCGTTAAGCATACGATATCCGTATTCTGAATTATCTGCTATATATCCATGCCCCTGATATTTTCGAAACAATACATCGTCTCTAATTTTGTAGTACATCTTGTCTACTCCCTCATTTTTAGGTTCAAACTATATCTGATAAAAAATAAAAGAGGGTGTAGCATCATTGCTCTGCACCCTCTAATAGACACTATGGTTTTTCTCAGGCCTTATTTACACTACAAGGTCTGCCACATGGGCCATCGCCACATTTTGCCGAATTCACGACCACCGGATTAATAACAGTAGGTTTAGCGTACTCCATAACTCCATCTCCTTCATAATTATTTTAGCATACTCTCACGTAAAGTATATATTTTTGTGTATTTATATTATCATAAAATAGCATTAAATGTCAATATTTTCAAACTTAAGTTTCCGTACTGTTTCCGTACTATTATCCACAGCAGCCAGTTTTTATCCGCGCCACGGTAAACAACTTTTGAAAAGTCCATAAAAAATAAGGAATCCTACCTCTTTTTGGTGTAAAATTTAAGTGACCAAACAAAAACCTTACTAAACAAAAAAACGGAGGATCCCTTATGGTCAATTTTACATCAAATACCTACCAAATGAAACGGGAAATTTTAAATTTCTCAAACAAAATTTCCAAGCACCTTCCCAAGACGGACAGAAAGTTTGCTGCCGACATGACCTATGGCATGCTCGCCTCTGGCAGCTGTCTTCTGATGGACATCGTCGATAAACTTCTTGAGCCTTCCAAAAAGGTCAATTCTGTGGAGCGGCTTACCAGACATCTGAGCAAAGGCGTCCCCCCCTTCCGGCTCTAAGATCCTACCTGGCTGCCGTCCGCCGATGGACGCCTGATAATCCCGTCATCCACATCGACGACAGTGACGTCGTAAAACCAGATAGTCATAAATTTGAGGCCCGGCAGCCCGGCTGAAATAATGAATGGCAGCAGCAGGATTTTGAGCATATTCCACCGTGTCCCTATGCCACTTGACGCAAAGCCGCACATCAGATTTAAAAATAAGATATAGAAAGATCCACCAAAGAACCCTATGTATCCAGCGACAGATAACAGCTTTCGAAGCATTTTCTGCATAACCAACCACCTCTCCTGTAATAATTATTATAGCGATTTTTTCGCTAAATATCAATAGCGAATATTCCGCTAAGTTATGATAGGCCTCAAGGGGTGGTGACCATGTACCGTAGAATCCGGGATTTAAGAGAAGATGCAGACCTGACACAGAAACAAATGGGTGAAATCCTAAACTGCAGCCAGAGGATTTACAGCAATTATGAGCGCGGTGACGTGGATGTCCCAACGCAGGTTCTGATCAGGCTGGCTGAATTTCACAAGACAAGTGTGGATTATCTGCCGGGACTCACAAATGAGAAGCGCTCATATCCAAGAAACAAAGATAATAAGTAAAGCAATCCGGTATCCAGAAAAAACCGGGTTGCTTTATTTCTTCTTTCTCCGGAAATTCATTCCGTAGGATTTTATCAGCGGCAATTTTCGGAACAGGTTCCGCAGGGCACCCCTTTCGCTTTCATCTAACTTTGAATATTTCAATTGAAACACCCAGCAGAAAACCTGTGTGAGCTAATCAACCCGGTCGCCTAAGGATTGCATTGCACGGCGGCCTTCCTTTACAAAGCAAGCTCCTCATTCTGGACTTCACAAATTTTTCACAAATAAATTAGCACTCACCTCTTGACAGTGCTAACAATGCGTGCTATATTACGACTAGAACGAGCAAGGGGAGAGATTTTTATCGAATTTCTTTTTCCGGGTTCTAAAAATCATAAACATGGAAATAATAAAACAAAAAGGAGAGATGACTTATGATGATGCCTAGTATTTTTGGAAGAGATATGTTTGATGACTTTTTCAGCTTCCCATTCAACGCGTTCCGGACAAGCGAACTTGACCACAGCAATATCGCGAAGGCCGGTATGATGAAGACCGATATCAAGGATACCGATCAGGGATACGAGATCACGATGGATATTCCTGGCGTTGACAAGGATCACGTTCAGGCCGAGCTGAAGGACGGCTACCTGACGATCCAGGCGAGCACCGACACAAACGATGAGGAGAAGGACGAGAACGGCCGCTTCATCCGCCGCGAACGCCATTACGGCTCCTGCAGCAGAAGCTTCTATGTAGGCGAGGCCGTCACACAGGATGAGATCAGGGCGAAGTTCGAAAATGGAACGCTGAAGATGCTCGTCCCGAAGAAGGAGAGTAAGCCGGCTGTCGAAGACCGGAAGTATATCGCAATCGAAGGGTAATTCTTTTCGATGGGCGTGCACTGTTTTGGTGTGCGCCCTTTTTCATACCTATTCTATATTCCGTTTTCCGGGCATCCGTCTCCTACCTCATTGCATTTTCTCAATCCCTGACAGCTCCGTCTTATTTTCCGGAACAGCGATTTTTCATTTTATATTGAAGCAATCCCCGCTCTTTGCTATACTGATGAAAAAGAACAGGGATTTTTCGATGGCGCATTCCCTGATTTAGGGAGAAAAAATACAGTGAAACTTTTTTTTACCTCAAGAAGCAAACTTCATATGTCCAGCCGCCCGGACGGCTCTCCGGCAGATCATCCGGCCGATCGTCACCCCGGTCGTCTCACCGGGACGGATTACCTCTGCATGCTTGCTCTGACGCTGCTCTTCGCCCTGATGGCGTTCTTCCGGCTCGGAAACACCTATGCGCCCCGGACGGCCTACACCGCCCTGGCAGAGAATCCGGACATTGTCCTGGACTTCGGAGCTTATGTGGACATCGGTTCGATCTCTCTCTATCTGAACTGTCAGTCAAACCGACATTTCACGCTCTCCGCCTACAATGAGGTGACCGGGAAATGGGAGCTCTTCAACGAGAGCGCCACGGCTTCCTCTGTCTTTACCTGGAACCGGCTGGACGTCAACTACAATCTGAGATATCTGGGGCTTGTCGCGCTGGAGAGCGACACGATCTTAAACGAACTGGTCGCCGTGACCACGGAGGGCGACGTGATCCGACCCGCAAACGCGGAGGAATATCCGGAGCTTTTTGATGAGCAGGATATGTTCCCGGAATACGTCACCTACATGGACGGCACGATGTTTGACGAAGTCTACCACGGACGCACAGCCTATGAGATCCTGCACGGTCTCCCCATCTACGAGACGACGCATCCCCATCTCGGGAAAATACTGATCTCCCTCGGCATCGCGCTCTTCGGGATGACGCCCTTTGGCATGCGCTTCCTGCCTGCGATCTTTGGGATCCTGATGGTGCCCCTGATCTATCTCTTCGCGAAACGCCTGTTTCGCAACACATTCTGCGCGGCGGCCACCACTTTTCTGCTGGTCTTCGACTGCATGCATTTCACGCTCTCACGGATCGCTACAATCGATATCTTTGCGGCCTTTTTCATCCTGCTGATGTACTATTTCATGTACCGCTACATCGAGGCGGACACGGCATACCGTGCTGAGAGCATTGGTCATTCGGCCACCGCGCAGAGCAAATTCCCACCGCGGCAGGTGTTTGTGCCGCTCGCGCTGTGCGGCGTCAGCATGGGGCTCGGCATCGCCACTAAATGGACCGGCGTCTATGCCGGAGCCGGCCTCGCGCTTCTCTTTCTCCTGCACACCGTTCGCTATAGCCCCGGCAGGCAGACGCTTCGTCTGTTCTTTTTCTGCTGCGCTTTTTTCATCCTGATTCCGCTTGTCCTCTATGCGCTCAGCTTTCTGCCCGTCGTCACCTACACTGAATATTCGAATCTGCCGGAGAAGGTCATCCGCTGTACACAGAGCATGTTCCGCTATCACTCCGGTCTGAAGGATAAGCACTATTACAGTTCGCCTTTCTATGAATGGCCCGTAATCTGGATGCCGCTGCTTGCCGCCAGCAATGCCGTCGGCGCCGCGAAGGTCAGCTCCGTCAACTACATGGGCAACCCGGCGATCTGGTGGCCCGGCATCTTCTGCTGCCTCTATGTGCTGTTTCGCTGGATCTTCCGGAGGGACAGACAGGCCGGCTTTCTCTCAATCGCCTGGCTGGCTCAGTATATCCCGTGGATTCCGGTGCCGCGGCTCACGTTCATCTATCACTATTTTCCGGCCTCCATCATGATGATCCTGTGCATGGGCTATACATTCAGCCGCGTGATCCGTGGCTTCGGGGGTAAGGGAAGAGCGGCAGTTGTCGCTTATCTGACGATCGCCGCCTGCTGTTTTGCCCTGTTTTATCCGCTCGTCTCCGGCTATCCCTTCTACAGGGACTGGGGACTGCATCTGCGCTGGCTCAAGGACTGGGTCCTGGTATTATGATATTAAATCTATGATCAGATCAGCAAATACAAGGAGCAAAAAAATGGAAGAAAACATTCTGCAAAAACTGAAACAAAACATTGCGAAGGTAATGATCGGCAACGAGCGCACGGTCGAGCTTATCCTCACCTGCGTGCTCGCGAAGGGACACGTCCTTCTGGAGGATGTGCCGGGCACCGGCAAGACCGTGCTGGCAAAATCACTTGCGCGCTCTGTGCAGGCGGATTTCGGACGTGTGCAGTTCACACCGGACCTGCTGCCCTCCGACGTCACCGGCCTCAATTACTTCAACGCAAAACAGGGGGAATTTGTCTTCTCCGAAGGGCCGGTCTTCTGCAATATCCTGCTGGCGGACGAAATCAACCGCGCCACACCAAAGACTCAGAGCAGCCTGCTCGAATGCATGGCGGAGCGCCAGGTCACGGTCGACAAGGTCACACGTACTCTGGCTGAACCGTTTCTTGTGATCGCCACGCAGAATCCGCTGGAAACGCTCGGAACCTTTCCGCTGCCAGAGGCGCAGATGGATCGTTTTCTGATGCAGATCTCCATGGAAGACCTCTCCCCCTCTCAGGAGTGTGCGATGGCGGAACGTTTCCTCCGGGACGAACCCCTGGAGCGCTTAGATGCCGTCTGCGCAAAAGAGGATATCGTTCGGCTTCAGCAGAAATGCCGTGAGGTATATCTGCACCCGGAGCTTCTGCAGTATATCGTGAATGTCATTCACGCCACACGGGATCACGCAAAGGTACTGCACGGCGTCAGTCCCAGAGGTACGCTGGCGTTCGTGCGCGCGTCGCAGGGATACGCACTCGTGCAGGGGCGCGGCTTTGTCGTCCCTGAGGACGTCAAAACAATCGCCGTTCCCGTGCTCGCGCATCGCCTGAACCTCGCGGCCGGGGAAGACGAAAAAAGGCTTTCCGCACAGATCATCAGCGAGATTCTGCAGAAGGTGCCGCTCCCTACTGAGGATTGGGGGAAACGCTGAATGCTCATCCTTCTCCTCCTTGGCATACTGTTTGCCTATCATCTGCAAAAATATATTTACGCAAACTACTGGGACAGAAATCTTCAGGTGCACGCTTCCTTCACCGACGCCTGCGTATATGAGGGGGATTCCTCGTCTCTGCGCGAGGAGATCTCCAACGACAAAAAACTCCCGCTGCCCGCGCTTGAAGTGCGCCTCGCCATCAGCCGAAGTCTTGAATTTTCCGGAGAGGCGAAAGCGAACGCGAATATCACCGACCTGAGCTACAAGCGTGATGTTTTTTCTTTTCTTTTCCACCAGAAGGTGATCCACACGCTTCCTTTCATCTGCCGGAAGCGCGGGTTCTACCGGATCTCCAGCGTGGAGGTGGTCGGATACGACCTGTTCTTCCGCACGCAGCATTATCTGACTGTCGCCCAGCAGACGCAGCTCTACGTCTATCCGGCGCAGGTCGACGCAAGCCGGATCCGGCTGATCTGCCAGGCAATCTCCGGCATGGTGCTCGTGCAGAACCGCCTGTACCCGGATCCGTTCGAATTCTCCGGCATCCGTGAGTACAGGCGCGATCCCATGCATCACATCAACTGGAAGGCATCCGCGCGAAGCAGCTCCCTGATGGTCAACCGCTTTGATTCCACCACCAACATACGCACAGTGATCCTGCTGGACGTGGAGGATCCGTATATCCTGCACAGCGAACATCTGACCGAGGAAGGCATCCGTATCGCCTCTTCCCTCGCTGCCCGGCTTGTCAGACAAAACATGGAGCTGCGCCTGCTGTGCAACGCCGATTCCTGCACCTGGCAGGGCAAACCGGGCGCGGCGAGAATCCACGAGCTGAACCGTATGCTCGCGCGCATCGATATCGGGCAGAAGACCGTATCTGTCAATGAGCTTCTGCAGAACGAAGCGATCCAAAAGCAGTCCGGGCAGATCTATGTCCTGATCTCCAAAAACCAGAACGGCGTCGCCATGAACCTGCTGCGCGCGCTGGCCGTCGGAAACGAGATACTGTGGGTGGTTCCCGTAAACCCGGGCGAGGCTCTGCTCCACGCAGACGCCCCCGGAATCCACCTGATGCGCTGGGAGGCGGAAAGATCATGAAAAATACGCCGGAAAACAAAAGTGAAAAATCCATGCGAACCAGGATCACAAAACCGGAGGACAGCCTGTGTCTCGCCCTTCTGTCCTGGCTGCATATCGTATTGATCTGCGCCGGCCTGTATCTTCTGACCACCCTTGCCTACGACATGGAAATGTCCGAAGGGTTGCTGGTCTTTGAAAGGAAAAGTCCCTCCGGACTGTTGGCGGAAGCCCTCTGGCTCCTCGTTCCCCTCGCGCTCGGCTGGATATTGATCCGTGTCACCCGCTCGCTCGCGCTCTATTTGCTGTGCTCCGGCGCCGCCTGCGCACTGATAGCGAGCCTGTCCCGCTCCGCCCTGACGACTGCGCTCGCCGTGTTTCTGCTCGCAGCGCGCTGCTACGTACGCATCAAAAAAGGGCGTCTCAGGCACATGATCTCGGAGATGCCGGACGCGGCCGGAGCGGAGCTCTCACCGGAGCTCTGGGAGATCCCGACCTTTCTCGACCGCCCTGCTCCGGCGCACTGGGCCGTGTTTGTCTTTTACTATGCAATTTTCCTGATCGGCAAAAAGAGCAGTCTCCTGATCTATGTCTTTTATCTGCTGTTCGCCGATGTTTTCATCTGTTTCCTGTTCGGGTATCTGGACAATATGCGCCGGTTCATCCGCGAGAACAGGCGGATTGCCAATCTTCCGGTTCATTCTATCCAGAAGGTCGGACGCATTCTGCTGCTTGTCAGCATAATCCTTCTCGGACTGATCGTACTGCCGTCCGCTCTCTACGGCCATGAACCACTGGCGGATCTGCACTTTAAGAGGAAACCGGTTGAGATCACGCCGTCCACCGAATTTGCGGAAATGCTGCCCGGCGCCCTTTCCGCTGCGGACTTCGGTATGCCAGAAGAGGCTTCGTCTGACCCTCCCGCGTGGCTGGTCGCGCTCGGCAACATCCTCTTTTATCTGGGCGTCGTCGCCACTGCCGCGGTGCTGATCGTTGTCATCTACCGCAGCTGCCGCAACGCCCTGGCCTACTTTGCGCAGGACGAAGACGATGAGATCATCTTCCTCGGAGCAGAGGAAACCTCCGCCGCGCAGTCTGAAAAACGCCTTTCGCGCGTGAAAAAGGAACGCCGAAATTCACCGAATCAGAGAATACGAAGACTGTACAGAAAGACGATCCGCAGCGCCATGAAGGAGCAGGCGGCCGGATGGAAGACCCCAGAACAGAGGCATCCGGACGGCGCAGACGAGGCCACAAAAGAGAATGAGGGTTCCGCGGCCCCGGCAGGCTGGGAGACCCCGTCGGAGCTGGAGACAAAAGCGCAGCTTGCCCGGGACGCATCCACAGACAAGCTGCACACACTATACGAAAAGGCGCGCTACAGCCGGGAAGGCTGCACGGATGAAGAGGTCAAAGCCCTGCGGTAGACAGGTTCCGCAGACCCTTATTACTTACTGAGATATTTCTTCCGATTGCGCTCTGTGTTCTCTATGAATCTCATTTTCTCCCGCTTCGTGTTCTTCGTGATATCCGCAAGAACGCTTCTGAACTCGTCCTCTGTAGAGTCCCTGCCCGCAACCCAGTCTCCGAGCAGTTCATCATACTGCGATTCCGGAACGGAGGCGTCGCTGAAATAGTAGTAACCGTACTCCGGAGCTCCGCCGGAGGCTTCCCATGATTTCGTCAGAACCTCCA
Organism: uncultured Lachnospiraceae bacterium; assembly: GCA_947624055.1. Classification (GTDB taxonomy): domain Bacteria; phylum Bacillota; class Clostridia; order Lachnospirales; family Lachnospiraceae; genus Choladousia. The sequence continues at coordinate 3,229 of CANQIW010000022.1, read as the reverse complement.
TCAGCGCGTGCCCATAGCCCTTCTGCCGGCATGGGGCGAACGTGCAGTAGTCTTCCCAGTAATAGACCTCCGGAATTGCCTCCTTGTACCGGTACGACACAAGGTTGCGCTTTGGATAATAATAGTAGGTCAGCTTCATGTCCGGATCTCCGGCGGCCATCATGAGCATTGTCTGATCCGCCGCCTCCCTGCCGTTGATGTAATACACATAATTGCTGCTGTTCTTCTTTGTGACAGCCATCAGATCCGGGATGTCGTCTTCGTTGATATAGCACACGCTGAAATACCGGTACTTTGTATTTTTCCGGAGCATTGTTCTGTATTTCGCGAGCGCATGTTTCTTCTGATTCTTCAGGCTCTGAATCTCCTGGCTCTGACTGCCGCCGGTGACCGTTACCTTGCAGGTCGCTTTTCTGCCGTTCCCGGTCGTGACGGTGATGGTCGCCTTCCCCTTCTTTTTCGCAGTCACCTTCCCTTTCTTTACCGTCGCCACCTTCGGATTGCTGCTCTTCCAGCTCAGCTTCTTCACCGCGTCCTCAGGGGAGACAGTCGCCTTCAGTGTCGCGCCTGATCCCACGCTCAGAGACAATTTTCGCTTACTCAGAGACACTTTGGAAGGCTGCTTCCCGGGGGAAACCTTCTCGGTGACCGTCACCTTACAGCTTGCTTTCTCCCCGTTTTTGCCATTCATGACGGTGATCGTCGCCTTTCCCGCCTTTTTGGCGGTCACCTTCCCTGCCTTCACCGCCGCCACCTTCGAATTGCTGCTCTTCCAGATCAGCTTTTTCGCGGTTCTCTCCGGAGTGACCGTCGCCTTCAGGACAGCGCTCCTGCCGGTCGCCAGAGACAGGCTGCTCCTGTTCAGCGCGACCGTGGAATTGATCGTCCTGTAAGCCTCCACCAGACCGCAGCCGTAAGCGCTGTCCCAGCCGGCCGGCCCCAGATCCTTCGCGTTGCTCCTGATCAGCGCCTCGATCTGCGCCGGAGTCCTCGACGGATCCTGAAGCTTGTACATCGCCGCAATCGCGGATACATGCGGAGTCGCCATGGACGTACCGCTCAGTGATTCAAAACCATTGCCCAGAACCGTCCCGTTGATGGCCACGCCCGGCGCGACAACATCCAGCGAACTGCCCTTGTTTGAAAAGTGAGGCACCTTGAGTTTGGAATTAACCGCTCCGACGACGATCGCCTCGCTGATGTGCGACGGGCAGAATTGCGCGGTATCCCCCGCCTCGTTGCCCGCGGCGACCACAACTGTCACGCCTTTTTCGATTGCGTAAGCAATGTTCTCATCCAGAAAATTGCTGTGCCGGCCGCTTAAGCTGAGATTGATCACCTGCGCGCCGTTATCTGCCGCGTACCGCACGCCCAGGGCAACTGTCAGCGACAGACCGCTTCCCCGCGCGTCCAGCACCCGAACCGGCATGATCTTCACATTCAGTCCGGGCGTACAGTCCACGATCGTTCCCGACACATGCGTCCCATGCCTGTTCAGATCCGTCGGATCCTCATCGTTGTCCACAAAGTCATAGCCGGCTGTCAGTCTCTCTCTGAGAAACGGATGCGGGGCGACGCCGCTGTCCAGCACGGCCACCTTAAGCTCCTGTGTCCTGGACGAGGCGAGGCTTGCGGCCAGCTTGTCCGCGCCAATCACTGGAGCGCCCCAGGAATAATTCTTTGCCGAGCTCCCATTCGCTGCCGCACCCTTCATGTTGAAATCCGGCTCCGCGTAGACCACCGAGCCGGAAGCCTGCAGCTGCCCCATTGCCGATCTCGCGTCCTCGCAGCTCGCAAACTGAAGGATGTACATCGAACCGCCCTCGACCACGCTGATCGGATGATATCGCTGAAAATCCAGCTGACCGGAATTCGCCTTCACGATCAGTCTTTTGTTGCAGAAAATATCCTCCCGTCCAACCGAGCTCTGCCCCACCGGAATGTTTTGGTCGATCATGTCGATCACCGCGTCGGTAAACTGCTCAAAGCTGCCCGCCCGGACGACATTGTCCCCGGACGCCCGGACGCCCGCGGGGCGGACAAGCAGAAGACAGCCCGCAAGCAGCAGAAGTTTCAGCCCATATCCACGTTTTCCTCTTCCCATATCGTTTCTCCTGTATCTTCAATCACCCGGAACCTTCCGTACTTCTTCGCTTAGCCTTGCTATGGAAAGTATAGCCAAAATCAAGAGCAATTTCAATAGGCGGTTTAAATATCGTTTGATATTCCTGAGCTTGTCCTCTCCTCATATATTCCCTGTTCGGACTGCGGTTCGTGAGATCAGACCTGCCGTTTGTGCATTTAAGAAAAAAAGCGGGACGTGAACAAGCCGCTCGCGCCCCGCTTCGTGTCCCGGCATTTTACTTGCCGAAAAGGCTTCCGAACCATTCTTTGACGGAGTCGATAATGCCCCCCCCCGGCAACTGCGGCGAGCTCACCGTCAGAGAGTTCGCCTGCAGCGCCGTTGAGCTTATCGAGCAGCTCCTGAGCCTTCTCTGCCGTCACTTCCTTGCCGTACTCCTTCGCGATGGCGATGATCTCCTCCACCGTCCTGGCTTTCTGCAGTTTTGCAAGCATTTCCTCGTTCATTATGTTCCACCTCCTTTCTTTCTCCGATTTATATGAAACGCACTTGCGTCGTTTCCCTGATTTTTGCTTTCCTGATTATTGATACGCAGCAATATGGATTCTGTTAGGTTTAAATATTAGGTATCGACATTGACCGTAACACATATCTTTTGTATCTTGATATGCCGGACATACAATTCTTTTGGTAGTCTCAGACAGGATACGGCTGAACCGTCTGCGGCTTATTCGTCCTTGAGAGATACCGCATCCTGAAACAGTCTGTTTGATATAGCGCCTGTCTTATCGCCGAGGAAGCGGATCCATGCGTCCAGAAAAGTAAGGAAAACGGGACGTGAACAAACCGCTCGCGCCCCGCTTCGTGTCCCGGCATTTTACTTGTCGAAAAGGCCTTTGAACCAGTCGACAAGACCCCCCCCCCGCGACTGCGGCGAGCTCGCCGGCGGAGAGCTCGCCGGCAGCACCGCTGAGCTTATCGAGCAGCTCCTGATTATCGGTTCCTCCAACGGAAGTGATATTCTTTTTTCAAGCGCTCATAAATCTCAAACGCAACCGGACAGACTTCGACCGCCTCCAGGACGCTGTACAGACTTTGCAGCCGCTCCGGCTGGTCTGTATACGGATATTTTTTGCAGTTGTCAGG
>CANQIW010000021.1 GCA_947624055.1 uncultured Lachnospiraceae bacterium | reverse complement strand
TACATAGGGAAGCAAAGAAAATCAACCAGATTCTTTTAAAATTGTCAAAAGTATGGCAATTCGAAGATGCAAAAATGTCCGGACTGTGTAAAAGGCACAACCGCGGCGGCTGATCGGTCGGCTTGCAGCAGAAGCGCCCGGAAAGATCACGGAAACGCTGCCGGTCAGAGTTAATCCGTCGGCTTGTTGTAGAAGCGCCCGGTGAGCTGCTCGGTGCGGATCGCGTTGATGAACGCCTGCGGGTCGGTCTCCTTGACGGTGTTGATCACCTTCTTGGATTCCGCGCTGGAGACGACCGAGTAGACGATACTGCGCGTGGCGTGCTCGTAGGAGCCCTTGCCGTCCAGGATTGTCGCTCCGTGGCCGCTCAATTTCCAGATGGCTTCGCAGACTTCCGTCGGATGGTCTGTGACGATGAACAGAGTTTTTCGCTGATATTTCTGATACAGAATGTGCAGTACCTGCGTGGACGTGTACTGGAAGATGATTGAGTACAGCGCCTTGTCCCAGCCGAAGAGCAGTCCTGCCGCGGAGAGGATGACGACGTTGATACCAAGGATGATGTTCCAGGAGTCCACGCCCTTTTTCTCGGACAGGAAAATAGCAATGAAGTCCGTGCCTCCGGTCGTTGCGTCCATCAGCAGACAAAGGCTGGTGGCGGTGCCGCTGATGATGCCGCCGAACACGCTGATCAGCAGGGTGTCGTAGGTGACCGCGTACTGCGGGATCAGGTCGGTCAGCACGCCGGTCAGCACGATGACGAGGCAGGAGTACAGCGTGAACTTCTTTCCGATGTAGCGGAAGCCGATGTAGACCGGGATCGCGTTCAGCAGCAGATTGATCGGCGTGTAGGGGATCTGGATGTGGAAGAAGAGCCGCGCCGCCCGCTGGATCAGAACCGTCAGGCCGGTCGCTCCGCCCGGATACAGGCCTCCGATGCGCACGAAGGTGGCAATGTTGGCCGCCATGATCACGGCCGCGATACAGATCACGATGAGTCTCTTCCCGTCTTCTTTGAATGAAAATTTCACGGGAGCCTCCTTTCCGCCGCCGGCATCGGGCGGCACAGCTTTCTGACATATGTTTCAGGAACAGTATTTGCGGTATTGTCCGGCAAGCCCGGACTTTTTCGATTCTACTTGTGTGTTGTCCGGCGGAATCCGGATTTTTTGCCGTCTATGTCCCGGCGGACGCCTCCGCCTGATCCGGGTGGTCGGAGAATGCGCTGCGCAGATTTTCCAGAGCCGTTCTCTGCGCTTCGGTCAGTTCTCTTGGAATCTTCAGGTGCAGATTCAGGTACAGGTCGCCGCGCACACCGATCTCCGGGGGATAATTCAGTCCCATGTTCGGAATGCGAAGCTTTCGTTCCAAAGAGGTACCGGCAGGGACGTTAAAGGTAAAATCCCCGGTGACAGAGGATATCCGTATCGCGCCGCCCAGCACAAGCGTGTGGAAATCAATCGGATAATCCATGTACAGGTGATATGCCTGCCTCGTGTAGCCCGGCTTGTCCCGCAGGAGGATGATCGCGACATAGCAGTTGTCCGGATAGTTTGTCTGCAGATATTCGATCAGCTCCTCGTTTCCGACGATGACATCCTCGAGCGGGAAATTTTGCCTTTCATACGTGTTCGCCGGGATCTTTACCCGGAAGTGCCAGGTCTTGTCTGCCTCAGGCTTGTGAAAAACGGCAAAGGAGTCGTAAGCGCGTTCTGTCAGGACGGCGTCCTTGACGACCTCTCGGAAGGTCTCTTCGATCTCGAGCCACACGGCGATGCGGACTACATGCTTAAACGTCTCCGTGAACGGGGCAGGCTCGCTGTGGTTCCCGCAGTTTTCGCAGTTTCCGTCGCAATCTCCTTCGCCGTGACCGTGTTCGTGTCCGCCGAAGCCCTCGTCTCCGCCATGCCCGTGTCCGCCGCAGGCTCCGCAGTGTTCATGCCCGCCGTGGCTGTGTCCGTGCTCCGGCGTGTCGTCCGCGTGCTGCGCGTAATAGCTCTTCCGGTAGGCCTCGTGTCCGTAGTAATCGTATGTCCGGCGCTTTTTCTCGTTGGAGAGGACGGCGTACGCCTCCTGGATCTCCTGAAACCGTTCTTTGTCCTCGCGGCTTCCGGATGAGTCCGGGTGATACCTTTTGGCCAGTTTGCGGTAGGCGTTCTTGATCTCTTCCGGAGTTGCGCGGCGGCTGACGCCGAGAATATCGTAGTAGTTCTGCATATGTCAATCCCTTCCGCGTCGGGTTTGCGAATAATCTTCTGCCATTACCTTAACAAATTCGGCGTGCAAAGGCAATGCCTATTTTTAAGATAAATTTTCTTGTCGTATCCGCGCAAACATGATAAACTATTATGATGAATTTTTGGATTGCAGGTATGGCATTGCCTTGAAGATAATGCGTAATATATAGAAGAGATGCAGACGGGTGGAGGATGGCTTGAAATGAAACTGAGTAAATTACTGGAGCGCGTGGACTATCGTTGCCTGCAGGGCTCTGCGGACGCGGAAGTAAAGAATGTGATCAATGACTCACGAAAGGTGGAGGAAGGGTCGCTGTTCTTCTGCATCCGGGGCGCGGTCACGGACGGACACAGATACGTGCCGGATGTTGTGGCGAAGGGCGCGAAGGCGCTCATCGTCGAGGAGCCGGTGGAGGCGCCGCAGGATGTGACGGTCGTGCAGGTGGAGGATACGCGCTATGCGATGGCGCTGATCTCGGCGGCATACTTCGGATATCCGGCGGAAGAGATGAAGATCATCGGCATCACGGGCACGAAGGGGAAGACGACGACGACCTACATGGTGAAGTCGATCCTGGAGTCTGCGGGCTACAGGGTTGGTCTGATCGGGACGATTGAGACGATCATCGGGGACGAAGTGATCCCGGCAGAGCACACGACGCCGGAGTCCTACACGATACAGGAATATTTTCGGCGCATGGCGGACGCGGGCTGTCAGATCGTCGTGATGGAGGTGTCCTCGCAGGGGCTGATGCTGCACCGGACGGCGGGGATTCCCTTTGAGATCGGCATATTTACAAACATCGAGCCGGATCACATCGGGCCGGCGGAGCATGCGAGCTTTGAGGAATACATCGAGTGCAAGAGCCGGCTGTTCCGGCAGTGCAGGCTCGGCATCGTGAACGCGGACGATGCGCATCTGGACGCGATCCTGAAAGGGCATACCTGCCGGATTGAGCGCTTCGGGCTCTCAAAGGACGCGGACATTCACGCGGAGAACCTGCAGCTGGTTTCAAAGCCGGGCTACCTCGGGATCGCGTACCACGCGGTCTGCGCGGGGACGTCGCCCGATGATGATTCAAATCGAACACAGACAGGCGAAATTGACGATGGAAAGACGGCCTGCGCGGGGACGCCCGCCGGAAGTCCGGAGCGGACAGAGGCGGATATGGCCGGCGCCCTGTGCAGGGAGCCCGCGGAGTTCGACGTTGAGATCGATATTCCGGGCAAATTCAGCGTGTATAATTCCCTGACGGCAATTGCGATCTGCCGGCATTTCCGCGTCGCAGTCGACGATATTCAGAGGGCGCTCAAGACCGCGAAGGTCAAGGGACGAGTTGAGATGGTCAAGGTATCCGATGAATTTACGCTGATGATCGACTACGCGCACAACGCGATGGCGCTGGAGAGTCTGCTGACGACGCTCCGGGAATATCATCCGCACCGGCTGGTGTGCCTGTTCGGCTGCGGCGGCAACCGATCGAAGCTGCGCCGCTATGAGATGGGCGAGGTGTCCGGCCGTCTGGCGGATCTGACGATCATCACATCTGACAATCCGCGCTATGAGAAGCCGGAGGACATCATTGCGGACATCATCACCGGCATGGAAAAGACGGATGGGAAGTATGTGAAGATCACGGACCGCAAGGAGGCAATCGCCTACGCGATCCGCCACGGCGAGCCGGGCGATATCGTCGTGCTCGCGGGGAAGGGCCACGAGGATTATCAGGAGATCGAGGGAAAGCATTATCCGATGGATGAGCGTGTGCTGATTCAGGAGATACTGGAAGGAAGATAGAGAATTTTATGGAATTGTTCGCGGATATCATCATTGATATCTCACACAGCAGACTGGATCAGACGTTCCAGTACCGGATCCCGGAGCCGCTTCAGGGGGTTCTGGAGCCGGGCAACGTGGTGGAGGTTCCGTTCGGGCGCGGCGATCGGCCCACGAAGGGGTACGTGCTGAGAGTCACGGAATACAGTGCGTGTCCGCCGGAGAAGCTGAAGGAGATCGCGCGCATTGAGACAGATCTGGCAGGGGCCGAGTCGAAGCTCACGGCGCTGGCGCTCTGGATGCGCGATTACTACGGCTGTACGACGGTGCAGGCGCTGCGCACGGTTCTGCCGTTTCGGAAGAGGGCCGCGCAGCGGAAGAAGAGGACGGTTGAGCTGAAGCTTCCGCGAGAGGAGGCGCATCTGCTGCTGGAGAAGCTCCGACAGAAGAACCAGAAAGCGCGGGCGCGGCTTCTGGAAGCGCTCATCGGAGAGCCTGTCCTGCCGCGCGAGGTCGTGACCGGGAGCCTGAAGATCACGGCGTCTGTGCTGCTCGCGCTCGAGGAGCAGGGCGTGATCGCCTGCGAATCGGAGCAGGTCTACCGAACGCCGGAGGTGCTGCGGCGGCTCAGGGAAGAGGGCGAGGACGGTCGTGACACAGCTTCCGAAACGCCGGCAGAAGCCGGGAGGGAAGTAAAACAGGCAAACACTGCGGAGACGATCCGTCTGAATCGGGGGCAGCAGAACATCGTTGATACGATCCTGTCTGAGTGGGACGACCCGGACTGCCGTGAATATCTGATCCACGGCGTCACAGGAAGCGGCAAAACTGCTGTCTACATGGAGCTGATCGATGCGGTTCTGCGCAAAGGAAAGCAGGCAATCCTGCTGATCCCGGAGATCTCTCTCACCTACCAGAATGTGATCCGCTTTTATCACAGGTTCGGCGACCGCATATCTGTGCTGCACTCGCGCCTGTCACAGGCGGAGCGCTATGACCAGTTCGAGCGGGCGCGCACGGGCGATATCGATGTGATGATCGGCCCGAGGTCGGCTTTGTTTACACCGTTCCAGAAACTGGGTATTATTATCATAGATGAAGAGCATGAGTCGTCCTACAAGAGTGAGACGGTTCCGCGCTATCACGCGCGTGAGACCGCGCAGAAGCGCGCCGCGCTGGAGTGCGCGAAGCTGGTGCTCGGCTCCGCGACGCCCTCCCTGGAGGCGTACTATGAGGCGGAGACCGGAAAGAGCAGGCTGTTCACGCTGACGGAGCGGGCGACCGGCGGAACGCTGCCGTCTGTGACGATCGCCGATATGCGCGCGGAGCTGCGGGATGGGAACCGTTCCATCTTCAGCAGGATCCTGTACGAGAAGATCAGCGAGAGGCTGGAGCGCGGCCAGCAGATTATGCTGTTTCTGAATCGGAGGGGTTACTCCGGGTTTATATCCTGCCGCGCCTGCGGATATGTGATTAAGTGTCCGCACTGTGACGTCTCCTTATCGCTGCACAGGAACGGCAGGCTGGTCTGCCATTACTGCGGTTACGAGCGGGAGGCGGTCAGCCGTTGCCCGGAGTGCGGTTCTCCTTACATCGGCGGTTTTAAAGTCGGGACGCAGCAGATCGAGGAGCTGGTCTCGCGGAATTTCCCGCGGGCGCGCGTGCTCCGTATGGATGCCGACACGACGAGGGGGAAGGACGGACACGCAGAGATCCTGCGCGCGTTCGGCGACCGGGAAGCGGACGTCCTTGTGGGGACGCAGATGATCGTCAAAGGACATGATTTCCCGCATGTGACGCTGGTCGGGATCCTTGCGGCGGATCTCTCCCTGAACGCTGCGCACTATCAGGCGACGGAGCGGACGTTTGAGCTGCTGACGCAGGCGGCCGGGCGTGCCGGAAGGGGCGCGGAGGCCGGAGAGGTCGTGATTCAGACCTATGTTCCGGACAATTACGCGATCAGGAGCGCGGCGGCGCAGGACTATCTGTCGTTCTACCGGCAGGAGATGGCATACCGTGCCCTGTCCGGCTATCCGCCGGCCGGGGACATGATGGCGCTGCACTGTACTTCGGAGGATTCAAAAAAGCTCGATGTGGCCGCCGCGTATCTGGCGCAGTTCGCGCGGAAGCTCGCGCGGCGCTATGAGGCGGACGTCATTGGCCCTGCGGACGAAGCGGTGGCGAAGATCAACGATATCTACCGCAAAGCTCTTTATGTGAAGCATCCGCAGGCGAAGGCGCTTACGGCGATGAAGAATGTCATTGAGCAGTATATAGAGATCAATACCGGATTTCAGGGAATTCGGGTGCAGTTTGAGAGACGGTGAAACGTCTCCGGACGCGCCTGCTGCACGCTTCCGGGCGGAAGCGGCATATATAAGTTGAGAGGAGACAGAAAATGGCGCTGAGACAAATCAGAATCATGGGTGATGAGATGCTGGAGAAGGTGTGCAGACCGGTGAAGGAGATGACACCGAAGCTGAGGCAGCTGGTGCAGGATATGCTGGACACCATGTACGATGCGGGCGGTGTGGGGCTGGCTGCTCCGCAGGTCGGTATATTAAAGCGGATTGTGGTAATTGATATAGATGAGGAAGGAAACAATCCGCTCGTGCTGGTGAATCCGGAGCTCCTTGAGTCTTCCGGCGAGCAGACCGGGCAGGAGGGCTGTCTGAGCCTTCCGGGTCAGGCGGGCATGGTTACGCGACCGAATCATGTAAAGATAAGGGCATTTGATGAGAACATGCAGGAGTTTGAGCTGGAGGCCGAGGATCTTCTGGCGCGGGCGATCTGTCATGAACTGGATCACCTCGAGGGTATCATGTATGTGAGGCATGTGGAGGGCGAACTGTTCGAAGTCACCGAAGAGGGAGAAGAGGAAGAGGCGACCGGCAGACAGAGCTGAAGAGCAGGCGGAGACAGAAAACAGACAGACTGTCCGGGACAAAATGCGGGGTAAGACCGCGTGGAAGCCGGGACGGCAGCGGTGCGGAGGCTGGAGGGACAGATGATTCGAAAGATTGTTTTTATGGGGACGCCGGATTTCGCGGTGGGAACGCTGCAGGCGCTGATCGACGCCCCGGACTGTCAGGTGCAGGCGGTATTCACGCAGCCGGACAAGGCGGCGGGGCGCAGCGGAGCGCTGAAGATGCCGCCGGTCAAGGAAACGGCTCTGGCGGCCGGGATCCCGGTATATCAGCCGGCGCGGATCCGCGAGCCGGAGTGGGCGGAGAAACTGCAGGAGCTCAGGCCGGATTTCATTGTTGTGGTCGCGTTCGGGCAGATCATCCCGGAGGAGATCCTGAGCATTCCGCCGGGCGGATGTATTAACGTTCACGCTTCCCTGCTTCCGAAATATCGCGGGGCGGCTCCGATCCAGTGGGCGGTGATAAACGGGGAACGTGAATCCGGCGTTACGACCATGCGCATGGACGAGGGACTGGATACCGGGGACATGATCATGAGGGAGAGCGTCACGCTTGCGCCGAAGGAGACCGGCGGCAGCCTGTTCGACAAGCTGAGCGCGGTCGGGGCATCTCTGCTGCTTCGGACGCTGGACGCGATCTGCGACGGCACGGCACAGTATGAGCGGCAGCCGGAGGAGAGCCCTACGCCGTACGCGGCGATGCTGACCAGGAAAGACGGCCGCATAGACTGGACGAAGAGCGCGGGGGAGATCGAGCGGCTGATCCGCGGACTGGATCCATGGCCGGGCACATATACGGTGTATCGCGGGAAGATGCTGAAGCTGTGGGCTGCCGAGGTTGTGGAAGATGCGCGCGGGAGTTCCGTGGAGGCGAGGGACGCCGCTGGTGAGGCGCACGCCGCGAAGGTAAAGACAGACGCCGGAGCGGCAGCCGGGATCGATGTGCCGGGAAGCGTGGCGGAGGTCACGAAGACAAGCCTGAGGATTCGAACGGGCAGCGGTTTGCTCTCAATCCTGGAACTGCAGCCGGAGGGCAAAAAGCGTATGAGCGTCGACGTGTTCCTGCGCGGTTATCCGGTGAAGCCGGGCGAGAGGTTCACAGAGGCATAGAAGAAGTATCAGAGAAAGAATATATGACAAGGAGTTGATCTTATGTACGGTTACGGAGGCTATCGCTATATGTTTGACTGGACCTATCTGCTGGTCCTTGCGGGGCTGGGGCTTTCGCTGCTCGCGTCCGCGAATGTCAACGGTACGTTTAAAAAATATTCCATCGTCCGCGCGATGTGCGGGATGACCGGCGCGATGGCGGCGCAGAGGGTGCTGCAGCTGTCCGGCATCACAGATGTGCGCATCGAGCACATCTCTGGGAACCTGACGGATCACTATGATCCGAGATCAAAGACGCTGAGGCTTTCGGACAGCACGTACTCGTCCAACTCGGTCGCTGCTGTCTGCGTGGCGGCGCACGAGTGCGGGCACGCGGTGCAGCATCAGCTCGGGTACGGACCGCTGAAGCTGCGCAGCACGCTGGTGCCCGCGGCGAATTTCGGCTCGACGCTGGCGTGGCCGGTCTTCTTCCTGGGACTGATCTTCTCCATGAAGCCGCTGCTGACGCTGGGCATCATCCTGTTTTCGCTTGCGGTGGTGTTTCAGCTCGTGACGCTTCCGGTGGAGTTCAACGCGTCGTCCCGCGCCCTGAAGATTCTGGAGAGCGGACATGTCCTCGGGGACAGTGAGCTCTCGGCAGGGAAAAAGGTGCTCGGCGCGGCGGCCATGACCTATGTGGCAAGCCTTGCGGCATCGGTGCTGCAGCTTGTCCGCCTGCTGATCCTGGCACGCGGGAGAGACCGCGACTGAGCGGATAAGAGAAAGATGAAACGTCAGCGGGGAGGGGTGAACCTTCCGCGGACAGAAGCTGCAGGAGGATAAGGAACAGGGGATATGCCGTGTTTGAGGGGAACGCGGTGTCTGAGGGGGAGAAACATATGGCAGAACAGGTGAATTTGCGCGAGATTGCGCTCGGTATCCTGATGGAGATCACGGAGGAGGAGGCGTACAGCCACATCGTGCTCCGGGAGGCGCTGGAGAAGTACCAGTATCTTGAGAAGAGAGACAGGGCTTTCATTTCGCGAACTGTGGAAGGCACGCTGGAACATATCATGCAGATGGATTACATCATCGAGCAGTTTTCCAACGTCCCGGTCTACAATATGAAGCCTTTGATCCGCAATCTGCTGCGAATGTCGATCTACCAGATGAAGTACATGGACAGCGTGTCGGATTCCGCCGTCTGCAACGAGGCGGTCAAGCTCGCCCAGCGCAGGGGATTTTACAACCTCAAGGGCTTTGTCAACGGAATTCTGCGCAATACGGCGCGCAGACTGGGGCAGATCCGCTACCCGGATCCGAAGGAGGAACCTCTGCATTATCTTTCGGTAAAATATTCGTTCCCGATCTGGATGCTGAGCAAATGGGTGGCGCAGTTCGGTTACGAGACGACGGAGAAGATCTGCCGCGACACACATATGGAGAAGCCGACCGTCGTACGCTGCAATCTGGCGCGGGCGTCGAAGGAAGAGATCATTGCGGAGCTGGAGGATCAGGGCATCACGGTGAGGCAGCACCCATATCTGGACTATGCGCTGGAGATCTCCGACTACAACTACATCAAGGCGATCTCGGCGTTCAAAAAGGGCTGGATCCAGGTGCAGGATATCAGCTCCATGCTGGTGACAGAGATCGCGGCCCCGAACTGGGGCGATACCTGCTATGACGTCTGTGCGTCACCGGGCGGGAAGAGTCTGCATATCGCGGATAAGCTGATGGGCAGCGGGTATGTCGAGGCGAGAGACGTATCGGAGTACAAGGTGAATCTGATGCAGGAGAACATCGAGCGCATCGGCGCCATCAATATCCGGGCAGTCCTGAAGGACGCGACCGTGCGCGACCCGGAATCCGTGCAGAAGGCGGACATCGTGCTGGCCGATCTTCCGTGTTCCGGCCTCGGCGTGATCGGCAAGAAGCAGGACATCAAATACAGAATGTCGGAGAAACAGCAGCAGGATATCATCCGTCTGCAGAGACGGATCCTGTCTGTTGTTCAGGAATACGTAAAGCCGGACGGCGTGCTGATCTTCAGCACCTGCACGATTGGCGCGGACGAGAACCAGTACAATGTCAAATGGTTTCTGGAGAATTATCCGTTTCGGCTCGAGAGCGTCGATCCATATATCTGCGACGCGCTGAAGAGCAGGACGACGCGGGTCGGCTACATCCAGCTTCTGCCGGGTGTGCATCGCTCGGACGGATTCTTTATCGCCAGGCTGCGCCGGGTGAGCGAGCCTCAGGATACGGATTACTATCTGGATCCGGAGGAAGGGCCGGACGAGGATTATTATCTGGATGAGGAAGAGTGAGGCGGACACGAAAGACCGGGCGCTCGTTGAAAGGACGATGTATGGAAAAGACTGATATCGGGGATATCCGTTCGCTGACGTTCGGAGAGCTTGCGGAAGCGATCACAGCTCTGGGCGAGAAGCCGTTCCGGGCGAAGCAGCTGTACCAGTGGATGCATGAAAAGCTGGCCGACGGCTTCGACGAGATGACGAATCTTCCGAAGGAGCTGCGGAGGCAGCTTCAGGGGAGCTGCGGGTATGTGCATATAGAGACAGCGGATCGGAAGATATCCGCCCTGGACGGGACAGAGAAATATCTGTTCCGTCTTTCGGATGGAAATGTGATCGAGAGCGTGCTGATGCGGTATCACCACGGGAACTCGGTCTGCATCTCCTCGCAGGTCGGCTGCCGGATGGGGTGCAGGTTCTGTGCGTCCACGATCGGCGGACTGACGAGAAATCTTCTTCCGTCGGAGATGCTGGATCAGATTTATCAGATTCAGAAGATTTCCGGGGAGCGTGTGTCGAATGTGGTGGTCATGGGCACAGGGGAGCCGCTTGACAATTACGAAAACCTCCTGCGCTTCCTGCGCCTGCTGACCGATGAGCACGGACTCCACATCAGCCAGAGAAACGTCACGGTCTCGACCTGCGGGATCGTTGAGAAGATCCGCGCCCTCGCGGACGAGAAGCTGCAGATCACGCTGGCGCTCTCGCTGCACGCTTCCGGCCAGGAGAAGCGGAGGCAGCTGATGCCGATCGCATATAAGTATGACCTGCGGGATGTGCTCGACGCCTGCCGGTATTATTTTGCGCAGACCGGACGCAGGATCACGTTCGAGTACAGCCTGGTGGGCGGCGTGAACGATACGGATCAGGACGCGCGGGAGCTGGCAGACCTGCTCCTTGGGCTGAACTGCCATGTCAACCTGATTCCGGTCAATCCGATCAGGGAGCGCGATTACGTTCAGCCGGACCGAAGCGTGGTGCTGGCTTTCCAGAAGAAGCTGGAGCAGTACGGGATCAACGCCACGATCCGCAGGGAGATGGGGCGCGACATCGCCGGAGCGTGCGGTCAGCTGAGGAAGAGCTACATCGAAAAAGCAGAGACAAAAGAATATATTGTGGGTAAGTAAACAGATGCTTTTTATAGCATTTTATCCCCCACATATGTTATGATGTATGTGGGGGATAAAGTGGCAGATAAAGTGGGGGTAAAACGAAAAAATTAAATCCTACCAGACAACGAATCCTAGAAGAGATCAGAAATAACCCCAACATTACTCAGCCGCAGCTTATGGCGCTCATTGGAATCGGAAAAACCGCTATTCAGAATAATATCGCATTTCTAAAAAAGAACGGTTATATTGAAAGAGTGGGCTCTAATAAAAATGGGTATTGGAGGGCGATATAGAAAATTCGTAGATAAATAAATATTCTCTTTGCACTTGCAAGAAATGGCCGATATGGTATAATGAGTTATATTTATATATAGCTTTGTACAGTACTGTATCGGCTATTAATATTCTATGGAGGTAAATAATTTATGAAGAAAGATATGATCCGGAAGTGTATGGCAGCATATTTGCTGACAGCTGCGGTGCTGACAGGTGTTAGTTCTTTTACAGTGTTCGCGGAAGAGGAACTGATTATGCCGGAAGAGACAGAGCTGTCTGCAGGAGAAACAGAGATTTTGGAGACGGAGCAGGAAAGTCCGGAAGCTGATACAGAAGAGACGGCTTTGGGAGAGTTTGTCACCGATATTGAAACGATGGACGAAGGATTTGAGCTGCCGTGTTCCGGGATAGAGTCTGTCAATGAGGATGCCGAAGTGAAAATAACAGATTTGGAGTTTTTGGATGCGCCATCTCAGATTCCGTTGACGAATGCGAACGATATACTTCAACATCTTCGGATTTTAGTAACATACAGCACAGGTGAAACGGAGACGGTTGAATCCTGGTATGGTACCCAAAAAGATGGAGGAATTGTGATACTGGCAAATAAAACGCAGTATGGATTTACATTGTATCAGGCTATTTATAGGGATGATCGGGAGGTTGATACATTTGAGATGTATCATGAAACTGCGATATTGTTTGGCGATTATACGCTTGCGGTGTATGTGTCAGAAGATCCGGCGGTTAAAATAGACACTTTGATTACAATTGAGACTCCCGCAAATATCAAGGACATTGCTGTAGGAACATCACAGAGCTTTGACCTGGCGGAAAATGAAGTAATATGGTATCGATTTAACGTGACGTCATCAGGAATTTACAGCTTTCCGCTGTCGCTTACTGCCGGCAATGTCCGCGGAGTGATATACCAGTATGTTGAAGAACCGTCCGGGGCGAGTCCGCTTGGCTGGTTTGATGTGTCGGCAGGGACAAGCAAATACTTGATATCAGGTCAGACATACCTGCTGTCCATTCTTTCATCATCAACAGAAAACGCAAAGGGAGAATTTTCTTTCTCAGAGAAAAAGACGGCGACTGGCTTTGAATTTGAACAGGAATCGATAGTAGTGCCTGTAGACAAATTAAGAGATGCTTTTCTTGCAAGGAATTTTTCAGCAATAGTTTCCTATGAAGATATATCATATCAAATCGAAAAGTGGAATAGCTCAACATCACTTTCGGACGGTCTGGAAATGCTTTGCTATTCTACACAGGAAGGAGACCTTGTGCTTCTGTATCTTTTGGATCCAACAGGAGTAAAAATCAACATGCCGACCTTTGCAAATCCATATTTGGAGCCAGGTGAATACACATTAAGGGGTTATGTTCCCGGAAATACTTTTGATGAAGAACTGTTTTCAGATGAGATAAAATTGGTTGTCACCGGCTCTGAAAATGGGACAATCTCTTTCCCAGGGGATTCCCTCACTTATTGTGCGACTGCTATTATTGATGAACTGTTTGTAAATATCGACTATCAGTATTCGAAGCCGGTTACGATTGGAGATTGGGGTATAAGTAATTATCGGTCTGGAGGAGTGTGGTTTGATTGCCTGCGCGGACAGTCGCAGGGAGAAGACGTAATTGTTACTCTCTGGAAGGACGGCCAAATCGTAGGGTTGGAGACATTATTTGATGGAGATGATTTGAACGCGAAAGAGATCTTGATTGGAGGAGGGTATACTCTGCGCGCGGAATCAGCGAAGGATCCGACAAGATTTGCTACAGCATCCGTGATTCTGAAGGCGCCGGAGGCCAGTATGGTAGATGCGTCCGGAGCGGATTTTTCCCTGGCTTCTGGTGAGTCCAGGTGGTATCAGTTCACTCCGAAGGAGGAAGGAATCTATACAATTTCCGCAAAGGATTGCAAAAATGACAGAAACATTGATGCGGATGTATACATCTTGAGTGAATCCGGGATGCAGATCATATTCAGCAATAATGAATACCAGATGGAAAAGGATACGACCTATTTGATTCATGTATACGATTTTGATGATAATGAAGTAGATGATGGCTTACTTACTATCGGGGCTCAAAGTATTGGAGAACACACGACGCATGACTGGAAGCTTACCGATACTCATGAGGCAAACTGTACGGCGAACGGTGAGAATATATACACATGTACGGTTTGCGGTGATACAAAGAAGGATGCGGTTCCGGCTTTGGGTCATGACTGGGTTGCCGGGCAGATTACCGTGGCGGCTACTGCGACGACAGCGGCGCAGAGGCAGTATGAGTGCTCAAGATGTCACGCAAAGGAGACAAGAACTGAAGGAAATCCGCTTCCGGTTTCGGAGATGCCGCAGACTCCTCAGGACACAGCGCCGCAGACAACGATCCCGCAAACGGAGACGGAGGCTCCGATCCTGAAGGTTCCTGAAACCAACGTGAAGATGAAGAAGGGTCAGGCCACGACCGCGTTCTCCGTGACGATGGCGGAGGGCGATTCCATCGTGAGCGTGGTGTCGAGCAACAAGAAGCTCCTGAAGGTATCGAATATCAACAAAGCCAAGGGCACATTCAAGCTGAAGGCGAACAAGAAGGGCGGAAAGGTCAAGCTGACGATCAAGCTGGCGAGCGGTCTGGAAAAGACTGTTACGGTAAACGTGCAGGCGAAGAAGGTTACGACGACGAAGATTTCGGACGTTCCGAAGAAGCTTTCGATGAAGGCGAAGCAGTCTGTCACGCTCGAGCCGACGCTGAAGCCGATCACCACGCAGGATAAGCTGACTTATACATCCTCGGACAAGAGCGTGGCGACAGTCAGCGGAAAGGGTGTTATCAAGGCGAAGAAAGCAGGCACGACGACAATCACGGTCAAATCCGGAAAGAAGAGTGTCAAGTGTGTTGTAACTGTAAAATAGGCTGTGAAACAGCGTGGGAAACATGTTTTCGGGAGGGCGGAGTGCTCCGCCTTCCTGAAGAGAAAAGTTCAGACAATATGGCAGACAGGACAGGGCCGGGATCACGGCGCCTGTCCTTTTTGCGCGGGGCGTTTAATAATCTCTTGTCCTTTTTGAATTGCTGTGTTAAAATAATTTAATATTAGTAATCATTCAGCAACAATTTGTTCGAAAGAAGTTATAATCGAAAGACAAGAAAGGGAAGAACCTGTATGAAAACGTATAGCATTACAGACATCGGCAAGAGGCGGACGTCGAATCAGGATTTTATTTACGCCTCTGATAGGGCCGTAGGGAGTCTCTCGAATCTGCTTGTGGTCGCGGATGGCATGGGCGGTCACAACGCGGGGGACTTTGCGTCGCGCTATACGGTCGAGACTATGGTGGATTATATTGAGAATGCCGAAGAGAAGCGGCCGATCCCGCTGCTCGGCGCCGCGATCCACCAGGCGAATGATTTCGTGATCGAGAAGGCGAGATCCGACAAGTCGATGGAAGGTATGGGGACGACAGTGGTGGCCGCCACGATGCAGGACGGTTATCTGTATGTCGCGAATGTCGGGGACAGCAGGCTGTACCTGATCGACCGTGAGATTGAACAGATCACACGGGATCACTCGCTTGTGGAGGAGATGATCCGCGCCGGTGAGCTCCAGAGAAAGGACGCGAGGAGCCATCCCGACCGCAACATCATCACAAGGGCGGTGGGCGTCCGGGCTCCGGTCAAGATCGATTTCTTCGATGTGAAGCTGGAGAAGGGCGACAAGATTCTGCTTTGCTCAGACGGCCTGACAAACATGGTGGAGGACGAGGATATCCTTCGCATTGTGAGAAAAAGCGCATCACTTGAGGAGGCCGCGAAGCATCTGGTCAACGAGGCCAACAAAAACGGGGGAAAAGACAATATTTCAGTAGTGCTTGCTGAATTCTGAGTGACAGGGGAAAAGATATGCTGAAGGTCGGAATGTTTATCCAAAACAGATATGAGATAATATCAAGAATCGGCTCCGGCGGAATGGCTGACGTATACAAGGCGAAGGACCATAAGCTGAATCGTTTCGTCGCTGTCAAGGTGCTCAAGCAGGAGTTTCGGGATGACAAGGTGTTTATTTCGAAGTTCCGCGTGGAAGCACAGTCCGCGGCTGGCCTTGCGCACGCGAACATCGTGAATGTCTACGATGTTGGTGAGGAGGCCGGGATCTATTATATTGTAATGGAGCTTGTCGAGGGCGTCACGCTCAAGGAGTACATCAAGAATAAGGGGCGGCTGTCCGTGCGGGAGGCCACCAGTATCGCGCTGCAGATCTCGGCCGGGCTGGAAGCCGCGCACAACAACGGGATCATTCACCGTGATGTGAAGCCGCAGAACATCATTATCTCCACGGACGGCAAGGTCAAGGTGGCGGATTTCGGCATTGCGCGCGCGGCTACGACCAACACGGTAAACTCCAACGTGATGGGCTCGGTGCATTACAGTTCTCCGGAGCAGTCACGCGGCGGATACAGCGATGAGAAGAGCGACATCTATTCGCTGGGCATCACGATCTATGAGATGCTGACCGGGCAGGTGCCGTTCGACGGCGACACGGCCGTGGCCGTGGCAATTCGGCATCTTCAGGAGGAGGTGCACGGGCCGAAGGAGCTGGTGCCGGAGATCCCGTACAGCACGAATCAGATCGTGCTCAAATGCACGCAGAAGAGTCCGGACCGGCGCTATGCGAATATGACAGAGCTGATCCGGGATCTGAGGGAATCTCTGGTGAATCCGGACGGAGATTTCGTGACGAGAAAGGCCGTGGACACGATGGCGAAGACGCGCGTCATGTCCAGGGAGGAGATCGGTCAGATCAATGCGGAACAGAAGACCATGCCGGCGTACGACGAGTCGCTTGACGTCGGCGCGGCGGCGGGACTGCACGTGCAGGAGACGGGGCCGACGCAGAACCGCGCCTATCAGCCGGGCAGTTATTACCAGAAGGCTACGTATCAGGAGGTACAGCCGGGGCAGGGCCGCGAGGGGCAGTGGGAGTCTCTCGCCGAGAGCGAGGCGGCGGATGAGAATCAGCAGTACGATCCTTACTTTGACGCGTATGAGAATCCGGATGATTATGCGATCCATGACGGAAATTACCGGCTGGACGAGAGCTTTGTCCCGAGACAGCCGCGCGCGAAGGACGACGACGGGGAGGTCGGGCTGAATCCGAAGCTCGAGCGGGCCGTGACGATCGGCGGCATTATCGTGGCCGTGATCATCGGCTGTGTGTTCCTTGTGCTTGTCGCGAACGCGGTCGGGCTGTTCCATTTCGGGAGAGAGCGGAAGGAGACAGAGAAGCAGACGGAGGCGCCTACAGAGACGGAGGGGATACAGAAGGTCTCTGTGCCGGAGCTCTACGGACGGAGCGAGGAGGACGCCCTGAAGCTGCTTGGAAATTATGGCCTGACAGGGAAAAAGACCGGCGAGGAGGAGTCTGCCTCCTACAAGGCGGGAGAAGTATGCCATCAGTCCCCGGAGGCCGGGGAGATGGTCGAGAAGGGCTCGGCCGTCGAGTACAGGGTGGTGAAGGAAGCGCAGGAGATCGAGCTCCCGGATCTGTCCAATCAGGAGCAGAGCCAGGCGCAGGCATATCTGGTGGCGCAGGGGCTGGTCTGTGAGATCGACACATCGCGGCACAGTGATACGATCGCGGATGGATATGTGATCACGACAGAGCCGATGGCCGGCACCAGTCTGAAGCCGGGCGACAAGGTGACGCTCTTTGTCAGTCAGGGAGAGGAAGCGGAGGTCAGTTATACGACGCCGTGGGATCTGAGCGGATACACGGTGGAGCGCGCGAACGAGGCGCTTGAGATGCAGGAGCTGGTCGCGGATTACAAATACGAGGCGAGCAACGAGATCGGAGAGGGTTTTGTCATTCGCATGGATCCTCCCGCCAACACGCAGATTCCGCGCGGATCGACGGTGACGCTGTACATCAGCACCGGGCCGGAGCCGCAGCAGGGAGATGACGACAACATTACGATCATCGACGAGGGAGCTGATACCGGCGCGGACGCGGGCAGCACCTCCGGCGCGGGTACGACAGATACGACGGGGACGCAGACCGGCGCGTGGCGCTGCGACGCTTCGCTGGAGCCGCCGGTCGGGTATGTGGATCAGCAGGTGCGGATCACGCTGGTTCAGGACGGCGTTGGTGAGAAGACGGTGTTCGAGGGCGCGACGGCCTTTCCCTATCACCTGCAGGTGGAAGGAGCGGCAGGCGTGGCGTCCGGTACAGCGTATGTGTATCTGCTGGATCCGGTGACAGGAGAGTCCACGAGCAAGATCGAGTATCCGGGCATCGCGTTTTATCAGGTGAACTGATGCAGGGGAAGATTATAAAAGGGATCGGCGGTTTCTACTACGTGCACGCGGAGGACGGAGCGCTGTATGAGTGCAGGGCGAAGGGCATTTTCCGAAAGGACGGGAAGAAACCGCTGGTTGGGGACAATGTAGAGATATCTGTCATAGACGCGAAGGAAAGGACGGGGAATGTCGATCGGCTTCTTCCGAGAAGAAATGAGCTGATCCGCCCGGCGGCCGCGAACGTGGATCAGGCTCTTGTGGTTTTCGCGGTGGCGTCGCCGAAACCGAATCTGAATCTTCTGGACCGCTTTCTGATCATGATGCGGCGACAGGGCATACCGGTCATTATCTGCTTCAACAAGACGGACCTGACGACGCGCGAGGAGCAGGAACGCCTGGCGGAAATCTATCGGGCAAGCGGGAGCGAGGTGCATTTCCTCTGTGTGACGCGGCAGGAGGGTATTGCGGAGATACAGCGTCTTCTGGAAGGGAAGACGACGGTGGTCGCGGGTCCGTCCGGGGTCGGAAAGTCATCGCTGACGAACGTGCTTCAGCCCTCCGCGCGGATGGAGGTCGGCGAGATCAGCAGCAGGATCGGCCGCGGAAGGAACACGACGCGGCATACGGAGCTGGTCGTGCTGCGCAGGGACACCTATTTTCTGGATACGCCCGGCTTCAGTTCCCTGTATCTGCAGGGGCTCTCTCCTGAGGAACTGAGGGATTGCTTCAGCGAGTTCGCACCATACGCGGCGGATTGCCGTTTTCAGGGCTGTATGCATTTGAGCGAGCCCGACTGCGCGGTGAAAGAAGCGCTCGCGGCAGGGGAGATCGCCCGGGAGAGATATGAGAATTATGTCCTGCTGGCGCGTGAGCTTGCACAAAAGAGACGTTATTGAGACATTTGCAGATACAAATGCAACATATTGAAAATTTGACGCCGGGATTTTTTCGACAAATTTCGGAGCCCGCGATTTTGGGCCTACAAAGGAAAAAAGTTCGGATCGACAGGAAAAAGGGAGGCTGTCCGCAGAATGCTGCGGCAGCCTCGCGCAGGTTTTGGAGGGGCGAAATGGGGAATTATGTCGAGCGGTTTCCGGCATAAGCTATTGTTTCTTGTCGGTTTATGTGCTAAACTGTGACTTGCCCGGGAAAAAATGGTGAAAATAGAAGATGGAAGAGAAATGGAGACGACGATATGAAGCTTGGAATCGTAGGTTTGCCGAACGTAGGCAAGAGCACGCTGTTCAATTCACTGACAAAGGCAGGCGCGGAATCCGCGAACTATCCGTTCTGCACGATCGACCCGAATGTGGGCGTTGTCGCGGTGCCGGATGAGCGGCTGAAGCTGCTGACGGATCTGTATCATTCGGCGAAGACCACGCCGGCTGTGATCGAGTTCGTGGATATCGCCGGCCTGGTGAAGGGCGCGTCGAAGGGCGAGGGCCTGGGGAA
>CANQIW010000020.1 GCA_947624055.1 uncultured Lachnospiraceae bacterium | reverse complement strand
TACAGGGCAGGTTACCCACGCGTTACTCACCCGTCCGCCACTAAGTCATACCCAAATCCGTCCGAAAACTTCTTCGGGTATGCTTCGTTCGACTTGCATGTGTTAAGCACGCCGCCAGCGTTCATCCTGAGCCAGGATCAAACTCTCTGATATAATGTTGATCCGGTCAGATAACACCAACGCTATCTTCCCTTTTTTACTGTTTTAAAGGTCAGTTCCCTTAAAAATAAAACTTCTTCAAGAATTTTCAAGGTTGTTCCACTGTTCAGTTATCAAGGTTCTGCCTGCCGTCTCTCGCGGAGACAGCTTTAATAATGTATCACGCATCTTCCGGTTTGTCAACACCTTCTTTCGGATTTTTTTACATCTATCTTCTGCGGAAAGATATGAAACAAGAGCGCCCCAAAACCAAATCGGGACGCCCTCGCCTGTTGATTGTTCGAACTCGGATATTTTCTGTCTTCTACTTCACCACAATCTTTACTTTCACTTTTTTGCCATTTGCGCTCTTCGCCATGATGACCGCGCTGCCGGCTTTTCTGGCCGTCACTTTTCCCTTACCGTCCACCGTTGCAACCTTCTTGTTCGAGGATGTGAATTTTATTTTTTCTACGGCAGTGATCGGGGTGCGCGTTACATTGATCGTGAACTTTTCTCCCTTTTTCAGCGTCACTTTCTTCTGATCGACCGTCAGTTTTTTCGTCACAACTTTGTTGTTCTGAACAGTGATCTTGCAGCTCGCCTGCGCGCCGCTCTGCATCAGCACAGTCACGATTGCCTTACCGGTCTTAAGAGCCGTCATTTTTCCGGTTCTCTGATTTACCTTCAGCACGCGACTGTCCGAGGAAGTCCACTCCACCACGCGATCCCCTTCCGCGCATTCCACAATTTTCAGCGCATTGCTGCTGGCCTTCTTTTTCATGGGAACAGCTGTGGCGTTCAGTCTTACAGACGCGGCAAGTCTCGCTACCACCTCGCTCGCAATTGTCTGCTGGCATACGGTGCACTTATATTCCCGCAGCCCGTCTTCAAAAATGGTAGCCTGCTTCGTCTGTATCCACTCAGGGGTATGCTCTGTTTTCGGTATCGCCCGGGTAACGTCACTATTGCACACCGCGCAGAAACCACTCTCCACGCCTTCTTCTGCACAGGTAGCCGCTTTTGTAATCGTCCAGCTTTCTACCTGGTGGCCGGTCGCCGGAATAGCTGTCCCGCTTCCCTCCTGCACCGCGCCACAGACGCCGCATATCACGGCCTTCGCGCCTTCTTTCTCACAGGCAGCCTGCTCCAGCACCGTCTCATTCCATACATGATCCGTCTTCGGTATCGCCCGAGTGACGTCTTTCATGCACACTGTGCAGGAGCCGGTCTCTATACCCTCTTCCGTACAGGTGGCCGCTTTCTCCTGCGTCCAGCTCTCTACCTGATGGCCGGTCGCCGGGACGACTGTCTCGCTCCCTTCCTGTACAATGTCACAGACGCTGCAGTGTATAGACTGCAGTCCCTCTTCCTCACAGCCCGGCTCTTTTTCCACCGTAGGAGCCGCATTCCACACATGATCCGTTTTCGGCACAGTCTCCGTGATCTCTTTGCCGCACACCACGCATGTTCCGGTCTGCTCGCCTTCCTCTATGCAGCTTGCCGCCTTCGTCTGCGTCCACTCCTGCACATCGTGCACATCGGTAAGCGGAACAGGCGTCTCGCTTCCCTCCTGCACTGCGCCGCAAATGCCGCAATGTATGGACTGCTGTCCTTCTTCCGCGCAGGTGGGTTCCCGGTCCACCGTCGGTTCCGTATTCCAGACGTGCCCGCAGACCATTTCAAATGTGAGCTCCTGCACTCCATCATACAGCCCTGTTCCGGTAACGGTAACGGTAACCGCCAGCTCACCCGGCTGGGCCTCATATGTATAGGACACATTATAATCTACAACTTCCGTCAGCAGCTTTCCGTCCTCATCTCTCACTTCCACCGCCGGCATCCGCGAACCATCCGTATATACATACGGCGGTTCTCCGACCAGGCTCACAGTAAAATTCCCCTTCTTCTGATCCGGTTTCGTCGGATGCGGATCCTGGTGATCCGGAATTCCGTCTCCATCATAGTCAATAAATTCCGATCCCTGGCCGTCTTCAAACAATGTGAACGCGTTTCCGTTGTGATTAAACAGTCCCTTACAGATAATCGGTGTGGCAAAGACCACCTTTCCCGACGGATTTGTAATCTCCAGATGGCTGATCGGGCTGCTTTCCGGGGATGAAAACGATACATTCTGCTCTGCGTCCCCATTTAAGTTCAGAACTGCATCCTCCTCCATTCCCAGCGCTCCGGACGCAGTGGTAATATCTCCGCTCACTGCCAGCGCACCACTCAAAATCACACATTCAGATCCCGTCACTCCAAAACCGCCAAGCTCCATCGACCCCTCCATAAGGAAAGAACTTTTCGCCAGAAGTTTATGGCTGGGCGCGATTCCGCTCAGAACATAATTCACGTTAACGTCTCTCGTGAACGCAAGATCCGATGCCCCGGCCTCTTTCCCTTCGATAGCTGTCAGTTCCAGTTCATCTGTAACCAGAGACACTCCCGGCGCAAGCTTTATCCGCAGTGTACCGTTCCATGACCAATAGAGCATCCTGCCCAGCCCGAACGATTCCACGCCTCCATGCACGACCACTTCTCCGCCCTCCAGATAAAGCGGCTCAAGATTTCCTGTCACAACTTCCAGCTGCGCGTTCTCTCCTTCAACAGTCGTATATATATCCAATTTCAGAATTTCATCAGACTCAGCCGATTTCTGATAGCAGCCGCCCACATTCATCTTTCCACGAACCATGACTTCTGTGTCATGGGCTGGTGAATCGGCATATTTTACATCCCGGGCAACATCCAGTTTTGCCGTGCTCTCCACAATTATACCGGCGCCCTTGTACATTGTAAGATCCCCATCCACTGTTACAGTCCCGGTAATGTCCACATGCGCCGACTTCATATTATAATAGGCAGCCTCAAGCTCTCCCAAATGAGTCTCTCCCGTCAGGGCGGCGTTTCCAGTAACCCTCAGTCTGTGGCATGGCGCGCTTCCGCTCACTGAAATGCCACCGTTTCCGTCTCCGGTAAGCAAAATTTTCGCATTTTCTCCGCTCTTCCCCTCGATTGCCTGCAGAAAATACTGCGGTTTGCCGGGCGTTCTGGGATCAACCAGGAACGTCTGTCCGGCCTGCTGTTCCAGCCATATACTTCCTTTCCATGTATTGCCAAACCTGCCGCAGGTCATATCAGCGCCAAGGTGAACTTCTCCGCCTTCCAGATCCAGCTCATGGATGTAACCTCCGCCAACAACGTTCAACTTCGCCGCTTCCCCTTCTACTTTCACATAATATGTCGGGGTGTTGTTATACGTCAGAGTTTCAAATTTTCCGGCCAGGTTCATTTCTCCGCGTACCGTGGTCCGCATAGCGGCGCTTCCTGGTCGTACATTTCCGAGAACATCCAGAGAAGCACCTTCTTCCACGATCAGACTGGCACCGGCTTCTTCCCGCATGTCTTTTTTCACCTTCACAGCGCCGCTCAGTTTCACTTCCCCTGTCTGGACACATAAACCTCCGAGTTCTATCTCGCCGACCTGAGTGAAATCGCTGACCTCAAGCTCATGAGAGGGGGCAGTTCCGCTAAACACATAGGGTTGACCTTCCTCGTGCGTCAGTGTGATATCTGCGGCGGCTCCCTCTTCCGTATCCGCGACAATATCCTCTTCCTCCCCCAGACGATTTAACGAAAATCTTCCGACTGACGCCTCCATATTTGCCGGCGTATCCAGCCGTATTGTACCGCTCCACTCGCCGATCCCCATAAGGGTCTCACCGTGCGCGACAATCTCACCCCCTGTCATATTGACTGAGACCGCTTCCAGTTCACCCAACACCTCCAGACGCGCTTTTTCTCCTTCAAGCTCCATACTGGTTTTGTAGTAGTTTTCTTCCCCATATTCAAAAAAGTTTGTGTCCACCTTCATTTTTCCGCGTATGACAAGGGTCGCACCCTTCTCATATCTATAATAATCTGTAAGGTGCAAAAAAGCGTCTTCTCCTACGATCAGTTTCGCGCTTTCGTTGTTATAAGTTGGCGCCAGCTCTATACATGGCAATTCCGCATCCCGGTTGATCGTCAATACCGCACCCGGCTGTACCCTAAGATCATAATTCAGCTTTCCCTCCGACAGATAAATCTTCCCCTCTTCCATCTCGTCCGTTGGCGGCAGCAGTTCCGTATCTCCTTCCACCTTGACATAGTCGTTTTCCTCTATGTTGTTGCGCACCCGGTCGTCTGAAGCAATCGACAGAATCTTTTTCTTACAGTTCTCCATGTGCTTCTTAAAAGACACATTCTCTTCAATCTTCTTCAGGCAGTCGTTCATTTCGTTCAGGGTACTTTCGTTCCTCGCCAGCTTTTCCGCCGCTTTGATATAGGCTCTGACCGCCGCGACATAAATATTATACTTTTCCTGAAAACCGCAGATCCGATCATATTCGGGCACATGTCCTCTTATATAGTCTCTTTCCTCCTGTAATGCGCCCCGCATCTCTGTGCAATACCGTTGCAGGCTTACGGCAATCACATAATCCTCTGATTCTATGTAATTCGTCACGAGTCCAATGCCAGTTCCCATATATTTAAGTGCAGAGCGGCATATCCCATACATACCGCTCATTTTCATGCTGTCGGAATACGCTTCCATAATACAGTCTTTTATGGTGCCCACTGTTTTACTTAATACTTCTTCAGTGAGGTAGGTTTCCATTACATATTGTTCATAATCAGTTACTATATAATCCAAATGCTTCTGCAGACCCTTTTTCAAATCCTCTGACTCTACCATACTGATCATATTGTAGAGAGCACTTATTTTCACAGAGTCGTAAAAATAGATTGCCATCGCAGCATCTTCAATTGCCATACCAAGATCCAGCGAAAAATCTAAACCCTTCAACATATCATTCAAAGGTTTCAGCATTTTTTCTTTTTCTTCATTTGTAAGTCCGGCATCCAATATTTTAAAGAAATCTTCTATGTGATTAGTACCCGCTTTTATATAATCATCAAAGACCTTTTTTCCCGTTTCCAACTGATTCGCAAGATCGTCCACCGCCCCCTCCGGCTGGTTCGCCATCTCCTCCAGCAAAAGCCTTGCCGCCGCAATATTGCATTTTGTCTCTGTATCCGTGTCAAGGCCAAAAAAGGATCCAATCGTTCCAGTAAACACACCTTCCGCTTTCTTCAGCGTATCCACAAAACCCGTGAGCGTTATATCATCGCTTGTCACATTATTAACCACATCATTTGCGATATTCCATCCGGCAGACAGCTCCGGATCTGCAGTATCCAGATAAAACGCATACGTTAAAAAAACGTCTGAGTTCTTCAGCGTTTCCGCCGCGCCGACCGGCGACACAGCCAGACACACAGACAACAATACCGTTATCATTGCAGCTAATTTTCTTCCCGACAAAAATTTCTTCATTTTCCCCCGCCTTTCCGCTCTTTTCTCACGCAAGCAAAATTCTTGTTATATTTTAATATTGTATCATTCTTCCATCTGCCGGTCAAGCAAAGCGTATGTCCAAAAACGCCCTAGATAAACATAATACTCACTGTCTTATTGACGCAGATATCGGTCAGGATTATAATTTAAGAGAATACCGGGGCAAGAGAGGAATCGTTCCCGGAGAGGACGTCTGCCTGTTCAGCTATGACAATGCCGGTCAACTGCGTCCGCAGAAAACACATATTAATAGAAAAGAGAGAAAAAATGGTCAGGATCATTTGCGACAGCACTTGCGATCTGTCAAAAGATTTGCAGGAAAAATATGGGATCTCAATCCTCCCTCTGCACATTCTGCTGGGAGACAGGGAATACAACGACGGGGTGAACCTCACCCCGGAGGAAATCTACGAATGGGCGGACGCGCACAAGACCACGCCAAAAACCTCCGCGCCTTCCATTGAGGAGGCTGTCGGCCTGTTTGAGCCTTACGTAAAAGCCGGAGACGAACTTGTCTGCTTTTCCATCTCCTCGGAAATGTCAGCTTCCTCGAACGTCATGCGGCTGGCCGCGCAGGAATTGGATGCGGAGGATCGGATCACCGTGATCGATTCCAGAAACCTCTCCACGGGGATCGGGCTGCTCGCGGTGCAGGCGGCGATTCAGGCGCAAAAGGGCACAGACGCCAGAACGATCGCCAGGAGCATGGAAGAGCTCAGGCCAAGAGTGCGGGCGAGCTTTGTCGTGGACACCCTGACCTACCTCTATCGTGGCGGGCGGTGCAGCGGGCTGGCCGCGCTGGCCGGCAGCGCCCTGAAGCTGCATCCCAGGATCGAAGTGACCGACGGAGCGATGAAACCCGGAAATAAGTATCGGGGAAGCATAGACCGGGTCATCCTGCACTACACAAAAGACATGGAGTCCCAGCTGCTTCAGGCAATGCCGGATCGGGTATTCATCACACACTCCGGCTGCGACGCCGGTATCGTGAAGCAGGTATATGATTACCTCGACGGACTGCATTATTTCGGCGAGATCCTGGAGACCCGGGCAGGCGGCGTGATCTCCAGCCACTGCGGACCCGGGACGCTCGGCGTCCTGTTCATCAGCAAATAAAATTTTTCTTAAGATTTCTATCTACTCCACCTTCGAGAACAGGATCCGGTCGTTGTCGAGCTCCTTGCCGACTCCGGCGCTGAACTTCTCGAGCAGCCCGTCCACGGTCAGCCCGTCGCGCTCCTCACCGCTGATGTCCAGGACGATCCGTCCGGAATCCATCATCAGCGTGCGGTTTCCCATCTCGAGCGCCGAGTGCATGTTGTGCGTGATCATCAGGCAGGCCAGATGATTCTCCTCCACGATCTTCTTCGTCAGCTCGATCACCTTGTCGGCCGTCGCCGGGTCGAGCGCCGCCGTGTGTTCATCGAGCAACAGGATCTTCGGCGGAACCAGCGTCGCCATCAAAAGCGTGAGCGCCTGTCTCTGTCCGCCGGAGAGCAGGCCCACCGGCTGCTTCAGGCGATCCTCCAGCCCCATGTTCAGCAGGGCGAGCCTCTCCCTGAACATCTCCCGCTCCTTGCCGGAAATACGCGAAAACACAGAAGTCTTCTTCGAGGCGCGCAGATAGGCGAGCGCCAGATTTTCCTCGATGCTCATGTGCGGCGCCGTGCCCTTCATCGGATCCTGGAACAGGCGGCCGATCTCCACCGCGCGCTTGTATTCCGGAATGTAAGTGATGTTGCGGTCGTCGAGGAACACACTGCCTTCATCCACGTAGAAGCTGCCGCCGATGCAGTTGAACAGCGTCGATTTCCCGGCGCCGTTGCTGCCGATGATCGTGGCAAACTCCCCGTCGTTCACAGTCAGGCTCACGCCGTCCAACGCCACTTTCTCATTGACCGTTCCGGCGTTGAATACTTTTCTCACATTCGTCAGTCTCAGCATGTGCCGTCCCCTCCTTTCGCAGAAGAGGCGGACGCCAGCTTTCTCTTCTGGAACGCGATCTGCTGCTTCAGATACGGCGAGGCGATGGCGATCGCCACGATCACCGCCGATACCAGCTTCAGGCACTCCGCCGGGACATGCAGGCGCAGCGCGATCGCGATCGCAAAACGGTACAGGCAGCTGCCGAGGATCACGCCGACGATCCTGCGGAAAACGCTGTGCTTGCCGACCAGCGTCTCCCCGATGATCAGGCTCGCCAAAGCGATCGTCACCATGCCGGTGCCGAGGTTGATATCACAGGTTTTCTGATAATGTCCGATCAGGCAGCCGGACAGCGCCGTCATCGAACCGGAAATGCACAGACCCACGGTAACCGTAAAGCCCGGGTTGATGCTGGACGCCTTCACCATGTCCTCATTGTCGCCGGTCGCCCGGATCGAAAGTCCCATCCGCGTGCCGAGAAACCACGCCAGCAGCACGCAGACGATCACAACGATGACAATCGATACGACCAGACGATACCAGTCGCTGCCCAGACAGTCCTTGAACAGGCTGTAGATCGTCTCATTCTTGAAGATAGACAGGTTGGAAGAAAAGCCCATTACCGCCAGATTCACGGTATACAGCCCGGTGTTCACGATGATCCCGGCGAGGATCGGCTCAACGCCGAGCTTCGTCTGCAGCGACGCCATGATAAAGCCGGAACAGACGCCCGCAGCCATCGCCGCGAACAATGCCAGCACCGGATGCCCCATGATCGCAACCTGCGCGCCCACGGCACAGCCGAGCGTGAAGCAGCCGTCCGTCGACAGATCGGCAATATTCAGGATCGAATAACTTAAGAACAGCGCCAGCGCGACCAGCGCGTAGATAAAGCCGAGCTCCAGGGCGCTGACGACGACCGGAAACGATAGTAATGAGCTCATGGTACCTTCCTTTCTATAAATCCAGATCGTTTGAATACCTGTGCTGCGCACAGTCCGCCATTCGCATTCTGCTTCGTTTCATGCTCATGACGGGCGTTCGCCAAATCCGGGAGAATCCGTGTAAGCACGGATTCTCCGCACCTGGCTCACTTTATTCAAACTCTTCAGCAGTTACCGTCTCTACGACGCCCGTGCAGACCTCATCAAAGCCGCTGTAGTCCAGGCCGAGCGCCTCCGCGCTCTCGGTGTTGACCGTCGCGATACCATTGTCGAAGGTCAGGATCGGGGTCTCTGCCGGATCCGCACCGCGCAGCACCTCCGCCGCGAGGTCGGCTGTCTCCGTGCCAAGGTTCGTGTAGTCTACGCCGTAGCCGCAGAACGCGCCGTTCAGGGCGAAGGAATCCGCTCCGCCGTAATGTGCGATCTTCGCGTCAAGGAATTTCTCATAGATCGCGAGCTCAGCCGTCATGATCGTGTTGTCGGAAGGTGTGAAGATCGCGTCAACGCCTTCCGCTACCAGAGCGTCCGCCGCCTGCGTCACCTCGGTGTTGTTCGTGCCGGTCTTCTCGATATACTTGATGCCCTTCTCATCCAGATAAGCCTTCGCGTCCGCGATCGCCTGCTTGGAAGCGTCCTCAGACTGGCTGTAGAGCAGTCCTACATAGTCGACGTCCGGGTTCGCGATGAACATCAGATCCAGCATCGCGTTCGTGTTCAGCGCGTCGCTCGTGCCCGTGATGTTCGAGCCCGGGGCTTCCATAGATTCCGCAAGACCTGCGCCTACCGGATCGGATACCGCGGAGAATACGACCGGAATCTGGTTGTCCTCTGTCGCCGCCTGCACGATCTGCGCCGCCGGAGTCGCGATCGGGATGATCACGTCCACCTCGTCCGCGATCATCTGGGACGTCATCTGGTTCATGGTCGTCGCGTCCGCCTGTCCGTTGTATACGTTGCCCTCGTAGACGAACGTGTCTTCGCCTTCCTCAGAGAGCGCGTCGAGCTCAGCCTCGATCGCCGCCTCGATCTGGTTCAGAGAGGCGTCGTCCACAAGCTGAAGAATACCTACCTTGTACTCCTTTGCGGACGCCGCGCCTGCGATCATCATTGCCGCCACTGCGGATACGGTTACGCCTGTCAATACTTTCTTCATAATAATCTCTCCTTTTCTTTTAGGCCGTCCGGCCGATTCAAAGGATTAACCGGTGAGTGAGAGCCATGCTGCACCCCGAAAAGCCTTCAAATGGCAAATGTGTCGGTCGCAGGCATTTCCCAGTGCCTTTGCACGCCTCATTGTTTTCGCGAAAAAACCGCCCCAGAATTAATCTGAGACGGTAATAAACTCTTATTATCGCGGTGCCACTCACTTTGACATAATGTCCACTCTCGCATGTACTCTCATACACTCCTGATTGATAACGGGTTCGGTTCCCGGCGGTTCCTACTCTCCGACAGTTCTCAAAGCGGATTTCAGGCCACCCTCAAAAGTCCATTCAGCAAACGGTTCCATACTGCAATCCCACCACCTGCAGCTCTCTGGGATGTCACATCAGATGCCTACTATTCTTTCTCATCGGTTTCATCCTTTGTTGTGTTAAAGTGTACCACCGCTCCGCGCGCTTGTCAATCAGAAATTTCTGCCTGATTTTCGACCACTCCATCGACTCTGACGCATCCCGCATCCTCGTCGATCTGATAGATCAGATAAATTCCCGGAAGCATCTCTGCGGCCCGGTATCTCCTGGGAATTCCGTTCACATGTACCCCTCCGGATACCGGATCCTCCCGGAACACGGCAACACAGTTCTCGAAGTTCTCAAGAATTATATGAGCGCCGGACTTCCCGCCGTCTTCCAGCTGCTGCAGGATCAGATGTTCGAGCTGGCGCGCGGCGTCCGGCGCGAACTCAACCCGAAACATAGATCTGTCCCCCGTCGGTTCTTTTGGCGCGTCCATCCCGAGCAGTCATATCGCGAAGTCTCTCATATACCGTCTCGGACGGGATGTCGCACACACCCATCATGCGCAGCTCCTCAGCCTCGACCAGCCTCTCCCGAAGCTCCAGTCTCTGCTCCCTCCGATTGTATGTATCAATATCCATCACCACCAGATCACCCACGCCGTTTTTCGTCAGAAAGACCGGCTCCTTCGCCTCCTTGCACAGCCTGGAGATCGTGTTGTAATTCTGCCGGATGATCGCCGACGGCTTGATTATAACATGCATATACCTTCACCCGTTTCTCATGGCCGCAGAGCTTCGGCCTGATATCATTTCAACTACTGCCAGCATGCCCGTCCCTTCACGGCCGGCAGACCCGTATCGCCGACTACAGGAGCATTCCCGCCGTCTGCAGCACAATGCGCATAAACAGGTTGGAATCATACAGATAACCGAGAAACCTGCTCTCCTGCACCATGGACATCAGATACAGGCCTGTCTCTGTCGCGGAGATCGCAGAAAGCACCATGAAAAAAAGCCACAGCAAAAAGAGCATCTGAAGCAGTCCGAGCAGCAGTCCGGCCACACGATTGATCTGGCTGAGCACCGGCGCGTGCGAAAGGATGTCCAGCGCCGCGATCACAATTCTCAAAGCAATCTGCACCAGCAGAAGCGCCACTATGAAGGAGAGCACGTTCAGGATCACCGTTGCGCAGAAATGTACGATATATTCCTGGAAAGTAGACACACCCAGCTTCCGATAGCCCTCGCTGTTATTGTTTCCAAGCAGCTGTTCCCGAAACAGCTTCGGGAGAGGAAGGCTCTCGATCAGCTCTGTCTGCATGAAGCTGTCCGGCTGATCCGGGAGCGACTGTCCGCCGCTCAGATATTCGTCTGCGTACTGCAGGGCAGACTGCCCCATGTTATCGCCGGAAGCCCCGTTCGCCGCTCCGCCGGGATTGGGCGCCCCGACGATCCGGGATTCCACGATCTCCCGGCACTGCTTTACGATCATGTCATAAACCGGCGTACTGTTTTTCAGGAAATCAGTCACATAGGGAAGACATACCGAAACAAGCACCACGGATACCACCAGCGATACCAGTGATGCCAGCTTTCTGACAAATCCTTTCATGTAGCCGGTGACTGCGAATACGACAGTCAGGGCAACAATGATAATCTCAAGAATGTTCATGCCTGCCACCCAAATCAATTTCTTACAGCCTCAACAGCAATCGCCCGATCCGAACCGCATTCGGGACGATCCTCAGCTGATACGGATCCTGTCAAAGCTGTCCCGCGTAATGATCAGATATCTCCGGAATTCCGAGAAATAGAACATATCCGCGATTTCCTTCTCGTAATCCGCCGTAAAGCGAAGCCTGCCCGAGCCCGTGAAAACACTGCACTTCCTGTCACTGTACATCAGGATCTGACCGTTTTCCATTCGGATCTTCTCAAACTCCGCGTTGATATCCCTGGACGCCTTGCGTTTTCCGCTGTAATTGTACAGTTCCATGCGGTAGTCGAATTCCTCCGAGCTTCCTCTGAACAGGAAGCCGATCCGGTCTTCGTCATGGAAACAGCCCATGATCTCCTCGGCAAATTCCACTGAGGCCGCCTTCTTCGGGGCATCCCCGCCCCGGAAGACCACGAAGCCACGGTCTGATATCGCCGCACAGCGCGAGTTGCTGATAAAATAAATCTCCGGTATCACAACATCCGCAAAGCTTTCCCGGCCGACCACATGATCGTCCTCCGCCTGCCCGGCGGAGCCGAAGTGGTAGAACACAACCTCGCTGGAGATGATCCCCTTGTCCGTCTTCAGGTAAGAAACGGCCAGTTTCTGTCCGTCCGGGGATACATCGATATCCACCGGATAACCGGAGTCGGAGATCGTGGTCTTATCGTTCATAATCGAAGTGCCGTCCGCGCGATACATGTTGACCCATGTGATATCGCCCTCCTGCAGAACGGCCGCCACCACGCCCTGCCCGGATACGCGGATCCTGAGGATGGGCAGCAGCGTCTCAAAGCTGCCGACCAGCCCGCTCTCATTCACTACGAAGATCTGGTTCCCCTGCTGCTCCGCCACCGCCATCATGTTTCCGCAGATGTCCGCGATCGGCGCCTGCATATTGTAGGTGATGCTCCATTTCAGCTCGTTGCTCTTCGTAACGCACGAAATACCGTCCGTATTGTAGCGATAGAGATTCTTCCCGGCTGTCTCGTACTTTGTCCCGGCGGATACCTCATTCGGAACGGATGAGGTAATCACATAATCCTGAAATTCATGAATGCTGTTGTACAGAGCGAAGCCGCCGGCAACGCAGATGACAAGCAGCACGGCGATTACCCTCCTGCGAAAAAGCCACTTTCGGCTCAGCGCAAGCTTTTCTCTGAGCCCGAGGCCTTCCGTTTCCCCTTCCACAGCACCGTCAGACGGCAGAGATGTCTCTTCGATCTGTATTTCCTCGTCCAGATCCGGATCCTCGTCCAGCCGCAGAAAATGCAGCTTTTCGAGAATCCGGTCCGACTTCTCTCTCCATTTATTGTTCATTTGTTTTACCTTTATTCTCAGTCGTTTGGTTCCATGTCTCGATCTGGTACATATAATAAAGCGAAACCTGCCGTAAACTACTATAGCAGAATCGGGCGGCAAACGCAACCGGACTTATTCATTTCGACAATACACGCCAGCCGAAAGAACCCTTCACGGAAGCACGATCCTCTGTCCGGGCATGATCACATTGGCGTCCTCAATTCCGTTCGCCTCACAGACCTCCGCGATCCGGTCTATGGAGCCGTAATACCGGCTGCAGATCTTCGCCAGCGTATCGCCCTCCCGGATCACATAACCGGCCTGCGTGCGGCGCGCCGCTGCCGCTTCCTGCGCCACATCTGTTCCGGACTCTTCCTGCCCTTCCGCGGCATCCGTTCCGGCTCCTTCCTGCCCTTCCGCGATCTCCTCCGGATCGGCCTTCTCCCAGAACGCATCTGATCCGGTCAGCGCCGCCTCTTCCGCGGCCTGCTGTATCGCGTTGTACTGCGCAATGTTCATCGCCGTCTCATCCGCGCTGCTGCTCGCCTGTGTGTCATTCTGCACCGCTGCATCATCCTGCGCCTGTGTTTCCTCTGTCTGCCTTACCGCGCTGCTCTTTGCTTCCGTTTCCTCCGGCTGCCCGTTCGCGCTGCTCTTCGCTTCCGTTCCCTCCGGCTGCCCATCCGCGCTGCCTTTTGCTTCCGTCCCCTCCGGCTGCCCGTTCGCGCCGCTTTTCGCTTCCGTCCCATCCGACTGCCCGTTCGCGCCGCTTTTCGCTTCCGCCCCATCCGACTGCTTTGTCGTACTGCTCTCCTCCGCATTACTCCTGGCTTCCGACGTTCCCGTCATCTTCCAGACGGGCGAGCCGTCGTTCGCCGCGCTGTCATCCTGCCCGTTCTCTCCCTCCGCCTGCGATCCGGACACGGGAACGCTTCCCGTATAGACCAGGCTGCGCGCGATCCGGATGTCCTCGATACGGTTCACCACGATCGCACCGACGATCAGAATCGCGATAACAAAAAACGAGCTCGCCATGCGCAGGAAATTGCTGTGTTTCAGTTCCCCCTTCTCTTTTATCTTTTCCCGGAAGCTGCGGATCGCGCGATCCGGAACGCTCTCCTTCTCCACACTGCGGTCTCTGAACAGTTCCTCAAGATATTCCTGCATTTTTTTGTTCTGCTCATAGAAGACAAAATAGCCCCGCAGTCTCTGATACTGTTCCTCCCCGGTCGAATAGAGCGTCTCCTCCTGATCCTGAAGATGATAGATCAGCTTTCCCGATTCCGGAAGCCATTCACCCAGCGTTTTCATGCGTTCCGTCGGATAAACGCCGATCACGCAGCATCCCTGCACGGTCCATTCCCCGAAATATTTTTCGTACTCCTGCCGAAGCGCCTCCCTCTGCTGCGGCTCCTGCATCTCCGCCGGTATCTCAAAAATCCCTCTGATAAACACATAAGCGGAGTCCTCCGTTTCCTGACGTTCCCCGAAAAAAATTCCGAGGTATCCCCTGTCCTCCTCCTGCCCTCTCTTGCGGATCCACGTCATCACGTAATCCTCGATGCAGACTTTTTCCCTTCCGCTGATCTCCCCTATCTGGCGTATGTTCTTCGGCAGAGCCGCCTCCTTTTCCATACTCCTCTCACTCCTTTTTCTTTGTCTGACAATACCTTACCATATACTCTATGCGGAATTTAGTATTTCATGGACAAAATCAAATAATTTTTTCGACGGTTTCCGCATGAATATTCCGGCGGCAGAATGGATAAAATAGAGAAAATCTTATCAGAAAGGTACAGGAGAAAGTTTATGCGGACTCTCTTTCATACAATGCACAGAAATCTTTATCCCTCGCCCGCGGAATCCGCACCGCTGTGTAAGGACCGCCTGCGCAGCCTGCTCGACAGAAGCGGTTCCGATGCCGCTCCGGTGATCCTGTGCATCGGCACCGACCGCCTGATCGGGGACAGCCTCGGCCCGTTCCTCGGCACAATGCTTCAGAAAGCCGCCAGAGACCGACTTCCCATATACGGAACGCTCGCCGGAGCCGTCCACGCACTGAATCTCCAGGATATCAGCGCACAGATAAAAAGAAAGCATCCGGACCGCACAGTCATTGCGGTGGATGCTTCCCTCGGTTCTCCCGAACATGTCGGTTCTGTTTTTGTGAGATCCGGCAGCCTGCGCCCCGGAGCCGGAGTTTGCAAAACGCTCCCGGAAACCGGCGATATATCGATCACCGGGATCGTCGGCGTCTACAGCTCCCGGCCGTATCTGAATCTGCAGACGGTCCGTCTGGCAACGATCGCGGCGATGGCCGACGAAATCTGCGGCTGTATCCTCGATACCTGCCTGTGAACTAAAGCTCTACCCGCCCCTCGAGCGCGCGCAGCAGCGTCACCTCGTCAATATACTCCAGATCTCCGCCCACCGGCACGCCGCTCGCGATGCGGCTGACCTTGATCCCGGTCGGCTTGATCAGTCTGCTGATGTACATCGCGGTGGCCTCGCCCTCCAGACTGGAATTTGTCGCGATGATCACCTCGTTCACTTCACCCTGCAGCCTTTGCATCAGTTCCTTCAGCCGGATATCCCCGGGACCGATCCCCAGCATAGGCGATATCGCACCGTGCAGCACGTGATAAACGCCCTCATATTTGCCCGTCTTCTCATACGCTGCGAGATCCCTTGTGCTCTCCACGACCATGATTGTCTTTTTGTCCCTGGACGGATTGCTGCAGATCGGACAGATCTCCTGATCCGTCAGCGTACAGCATTCCCTGCAATAGCGGACATTCTCACGCGCTTCCGTGATCGTCTGAGCCAGCTGCTCCACGCGCTCCTTCGGCATATGAATGATATGAAAAGCCAGCCGCTGCGCGGACTTCCCGCCGATACCCGGCAAGGCGGAAAGCTGCTCGATCAGACGCGACATCTGATTTCCGTAGTAATCCATCAGAATCCGAGACCTCCCAGTCCGCCGAGTCCTCCTGTCAGCTTCGCCATCGCCGAGGACGCGGCCTCTTCTGCCTGACGGAGCGCCTCATTCGTCGCCGCCACGATCAGATCCTCCAGCATCTCTATATCGTCCGGATCCACAACCTCCTCTGACAGCTTTACCTTTGTCACCTCGCGTTTTCCGGTGACCGTGACCTCCACGGCCCCGCCGCCCGCGGCCGCCGTGAATTCCTTCTCCTCAAGCTCTTTCTGGTTCTCCTCCATCTGCTTCTGCATCTTCTGCGCCTGCTTCATCAGATTGTTCATATTGCCCGGCATACCCATGCCGCCGGGAAATCCTCCGCGTTTTGCCATGTTGTTCCCTCCATATTCCGCTGCTTTTTCTGCCCGAACCTCAGTCAGGATCTTTCTATTCAATCTCTATATCCGCATGAATAAGTTCATGTATCTTTTCTTCCAGTTCAATAGCGGCGAGCGTCTCCTTCTGAATCGACTCGTCGGCCTTCAGAACAAACTTCACCTCAACGGATTTGCCGGTCTGATCCCTGATGATCTCTTCCAGCTCCGCTTTCTTTTGTTCATCATCAATATAACAGTCCGCCAGGAAATCAGCGAACACCACATACAGCCGTCCGTCGTTTTTGTCCTGCGCGTTATAGCGGGGCTGAGCAGACGCCAGAACCGCCCGAAATCTCCCTTGCGTCCGGGAGATGATCTTTGTCCACATTCCGCAGACCTGCTGCAGTTCCTCCGGCGCCACACGCTGGTACACAGCAGGCTGCGCTTCCGCGGCATCGCCTTCGCTGCCGGAGGCGCCATCCGCCGCACTGCCGTTCGGACCGCCCGATCCCCCGCCGGCATAGCCTTCCGGCGCACCGCCCCCGGCCGTTGTCCTGGCTGGGCGCGAGTATGCTCCCTCTTCTGCCAGGCGCTCCAGCCTGCGAACGCGTTCCAGCACCGAAAGCTCATCCCGCTCGGTCTCCGGATGGCAAAGCTTGATCAGCGCGATCTCCACCAGCACGCGTCGGTTGCTCGCATAGCGGATGCCGGACGCCAGCTCCGAGAAGATCCGGATATAGCGCATCAATGTATCGCTGCGGATCATCGACGCCTCTTCGCTCAGCCGCTCCAGATTCTCAGAGGAAATGTCGAGCACCTCCTCCATCTCATCCGAGGCCTTGAGCAGCATCAGATTGCGCATATACCAGGTAAAATCATTCACAAACTGCGACAGATCCCGCCCCTGCATGATCAGCGTGTCAAGAGAGCGGATCACGTTCACAAGATCCTCGTCCAGGATCTTGCGCAGAAAATCGCTGAAAACCTCGGTATCCACCGCGCCGAGCACCTCCAGCACCCGGTCGTAGGTCAGCGTCTCCCCGAGATAAAACGCGATACACTGATCCAGCAGACTCAGCGCATCCCTCAGCGAACCATCGCCCTTTTTCGCGATGTAGCGCAGCGCCTTCTCCTCCGCATCCACCTGTTCCGCCCGCATCAGCTCCTGCAGGCGTTCCAGAATCGTCTCCTGACCGATCCTGCGGAAATCATAGCGCTGGCATCTGGACAGGATCGTGACCGGTATCTTCTGCGCCTCGGTCGTCGCCAGAATAAAGATCACGTAAGCCGGCGGCTCCTCCAGCGTCTTCAGCAGCGCGTTGAACGCGCCCGTAGAAAGCATATGCACCTCATCAATGATATAGACCTTGTACTTCCCCTCCGTCGGCGCGTACATAACCTCCTCACGAATATCGCGGATGTTATCGACGCCGTTGTTGGAAGCGGCGTCGATCTCGATCACATTCATGGAAGATCCCGCCGCGATCGCGCGGCAGGATGCACATTTGTTGCATGGATTTCCTCCGTCCGGGTGCTCACAGTTGACCGCTTTGGCCAGAATCTTCGCGACGGTGGTCTTGCCGGTGCCTCTGGTACCGCAGAACAGATACGCGTGTCCGATGCGGTCCGCGAGGATCTGGTTCCTGAGCGTCTTTACGATGTGATCCTGTCCCTTTACGTCGTCAAAATTATCCGGGCGGAATTTTCTGTATAAGGCTGTGTAGCTCATACCTGTACCCCTGTCAGCAATCACGCAAACGCCTGCCTCATAAAAAAGCAGGCGCATGCGTTTCTTTTTCTATCTTTTTTACTTCCGGATGATCAGTCTCCGAAGCTGATGCCCATAAGCTTCGCTTCCTTGATGATCTGATCCTTCGGGGAGACGACCTTCAGTTTGCCGGCGACCTCTCCGAGCGGCACCTTCTTCATCTTGCCGTTGACGATGCCGACCATGTAGCCGTACTCGTCGTTCAGGATCAGCTCCGCACACGTCACGCCGATCCTCGTGGAAAGCACGCGGTCATACGGGCACGGGCTTCCGCCCCTCTGCGTGTGTCCCGGAACCGTGATGCGCACCTCCGGACCGTTCGCAGCTTTAATCTCTTCCGCGATCTCATAAGCGACAGACGGATACTTCTTCTCCTCGATCTTTTTCCTGTATTCCTTCTTGCTCAGCTTTGCGTCCTTCTTGGAGATCGCGCCCTCGGCCACTGCGATGACCGTGAAGCCCTTGCCGGCCTGCGTCCTGCGGTCGATCGCCTCGATGACCTTCTTGATGTCGTACGG
This sequence comes from uncultured Lachnospiraceae bacterium, assembly GCA_947624055.1. Classification (GTDB taxonomy): domain Bacteria; phylum Bacillota; class Clostridia; order Lachnospirales; family Lachnospiraceae; genus Choladousia. The sequence continues at coordinate 1,310 of CANQIW010000020.1, read as the reverse complement.
GATCTCCGGAAGCAGGATGATATCCGCGCCGCCTGCGAGTCCCGCGTACAGCGTCAGCCAGCCAACCTTATGACCCATGACCTCCACGATGAAGACACGGTTGTGGGAAGCCGCCGTCGTGTGGATGCGGTCGATCGCGTCCGTTGCGATATTGACCGCGCTGTAGAAGCCGAAGGTCATGTCGGTGCCCCAGATGTCGTTATCGATCGTCTTCGGAAGGTGGATGATATTCAGCCCCTCTTCGCGCAGCAGGTTCGCCGTCTTCTGCGTGCCGTTGCCGCCCAGGATCACGAGGCAGTCCAGGCGAAGCTTGTAGTAGTTCTGCTTCATCGCCTCCACCTTGTCCAGACCCTTCTCGTCCGGCTCACGCATCAGCTTGAACGGCTGGCGGGAAGAGCCAAGGATCGTGCCGCCCTTCGTCAGGATGCCGGAGAAATCCCGGGAGGTCAGAAGACGGTAATCTCCATAGATCAGACCCTTGTAGCCGTTCATGAATCCATAGACCTCAAGCTCCGTCAGGTTTGAAGAAAGGCCCTTCACCACGCCCCTCATCGTAGCGTTCAGCGCCTGACAGTCGCCGCCGCTTGTCAACAGTCCAACTCGTTTCATACTTATCACGTCCTTTTCTTATAAAGATTTTTTAGTCCTTCTTGCCAAACAGCCCGCCCAGAAGTCCCTTGGCATCGTCCAGAACATCGCCGATCTTCTCCTCCGCGTTCTCCGCGATCCCGGCCACGTCCGCCGAACCGGCCTTTTCCTTCACGCCGCTGAGCACGCCGCCAAGCTTCCCTTCCGCTCCGCCGAGCACGTCTCCAAGCTTCTCCTCAAGACCGTCTGCGATCCCTGCAAGATCCGCGGAACCGAGCTTCGCCTTCGCGGCAGCCAGAACAGCCTTCAGCTGCTCATCCGGCAGGTTCACACCCAGCAGTTCCTCCACTGCCTTCACCGGATTTTTCTTCAGAGCCTCCTGAAACGCCTTGTCCCCAATCTTCGCTTCCACTTTTGCGATCATATCTTTGATGTCCATTTGATACCCTCCTTTGTGATGCTTTCTGCGCAGCATTTATTATAGATAACAGTATATAGATTTCACGGTCGTTTGTCAATTTTTTCAACGCGATTTGAGGTTTGATGAGCTATCCATGATATCCAGCAAATGCTGGTAGCTGTCCACGCTTTCATAAACCACATCCGCAGGGAAGAGTTCTCCAAACAGCTTTCTCGCACAATCAATCGGAAGTTTGACAGTCTAATTACCTTTTCGTAACAGTTGGACACCCTTTAAACCCTTGTAAAGACTGGATTTTCAG
>CANQIW010000019.1 GCA_947624055.1 uncultured Lachnospiraceae bacterium | reverse complement strand
CCACGCGATGAACATCGAAGAGATCGCCACCGACCTGCACGAGCACGACGCGTCCTTCTCAGACGCCGCCATGGACGAGCTGAGGGTGCTGCGTCAGCTGCTCAATACGATCCTGAATTACAGCGATGAGACATTTAAGAAACGGGATGTGGCGGCGGCCCGTCACATCGAGCCGCTCGAAGAAGTGGTAGACGATCTGGTCAGCACGCTGAAGGATCACCATCTGGAGCGCCTGCGCGCCGGAAAATGCTCCATCTTCGCAGGCACGGAATTCCTGAACCTGCTCACCGAGATCGAGCGCATCTCCGACATCTGCTCGAACATCGGCGTGGCGACCATCGCGCGGACAAGCCCGGAGATCATGCACCAGGTGCACGACTACATCTCCGTGCTGCACTCAGGACGCGACGCAAAGTTCAACCGGGAATACCAGGAGGCGCACGACCACTATTACAGTCTGCTGTAAACCGCGCAGACGGCCACGCCGTCCGCAATCTCCTCGCCCGCTCTCACGGGAATCTCCCCGTCCTCGTTTCTGCGGGCATACAGTTCCTCCCGGACAGAGACGGCGTCCTTCTCAAGCAGGAGCAGGATCGTCGATCCGCCGAACTCAAAGTATCCCTTCTCCTCTCGCGCGTGGACGTGGTTCGTCTCCATAGTGAGGCGCTCGTTTCGGATCTTCCCGACGAGCAGCGCCCCGATCTCCATCTGCACCATCAATCCAAATTCCTTTGTCCGCATCAGCTGATATTCCCTGCTGTTCTGCGCGAACACCGGAATCTCCCGCAGCGCGATCGGCCGGACGCAGTGCAGCTTCCCGGCGATCCTCCTGTGGCGCAGAACCGTCCCGTCCGCCGCGTAGCAGTAACGATGATAGTTCGCGGGCGTCAGGCGAAAGACGAGCGCCAATCCATCGCGAAAGCGCGCGGCGAGCGCCTTATCCTTCAGCAGATCCTCCAGAGAAAAGCGCGTATGCTTGATATCAAATATGGTATTACCCCTGATTGGGATCGGCGTCAGAAAGCCGTCGCAGGGACTGAGCAGGCATCCGGCACGCAGGTTTTCCGCTTTGGACATGGCGCCTGCAAACGCGTCCCGTCTCCTCCGTGTGAAAAACGCGTTGAACGACGGAAATCCGCCCTGAGGCACCTCTACTCCCTTCATATCGATTCCATGTTTCCGAATATAGCCTGGCACAATCCACGCAGACGCGCGCGACGAAAGAAACCGTCCCGCGGCCTTCGATATCTTCGGCTGTATCAGAAGCCGGAGCGCCAGCCTTCCCGGGGCGGTCCCATATAGAAATCTGAGTGAAACTGACTCCTTCATACGAATCCCATCCTGATAAAAACAGCTTGCCCTATACCGCGTCCCATCCCATAAAGAACAACAGCGCGATCGCCTCAAGCACGCCAAGCAGCACCAGCCCGATCTTTCCTATAATACCTGGCTTTTTGATCTCGACCGGAGACAGATAGCCGATTCCCATCGCAAACAGCAGAAGCGGGAAATAGACGACCCGCCTGCAGATGCGGTGGTCATACAAAAGGTAGACGATCGGAAGCAGCACCGCGATCGTCGTCACCGGAACACCGAGATAGCTCTTGCGCTTTCCGTCACTCTCCTTCTGCCGCTCCGCCTCCAGCACATTGAAATACGCCAGACGGATCAGCGCGCACAGGACAAACGCCGCGGCCACCACGCCGGCCAGCCGGTTCTTCCCGCAGATCATGTATACAAAGACGCCCGGCAGAACGCCGAAACTGATCAGATCACTCAGCGAATCGATCTGGATGCCAAAACTTTTCTCCCGCACGGTCCTGTCCTTCGTGGACGCCACCGCCCCGTCGAACATATCGCAAACGCCGGAGAACATCAGGCAGAGAATGGCCTCCCAATATTTCTCTCCGAGCACGCACAAAATCCCATAGAACGCGAAAAGCATGCCGCAGTATGTAAGTATTACCGTGTAATCATAGTATCCCAAAAGCTTCTTCTTCATGACATGCCCCCTCTACCTGATCAGCCCGAACGCAATACTGTAAGCCAGAATACACCAGGGTTTCCCGAGAATAATGATCCAGATAAATTTTCTGCTGCTCATCCTTGTCATCCCGGAAAAATAACACAGGAAATCGTCCGGAAAAAGCGGCAGCAGTGTCGCGATGAAAAGAAAGAGTCCGTAGGATCTGCTCTTTCGGATCCGATCGCTCCACTTCCCGTACATTTCCTCCGAGAACATTGTGAGCACAAGATCAATCCCATACTTTTTCCCCAGAAAGTATGCGATGATCGAACCAGCGCTGATGCCGATATAGTTGCACCAGAACCCGGTCATCGTGCCGAACATGATTGCGCCGGCCGCGCAGCCGAAGTATCCGGGAACCACCGGAACCACGACCTGAAACGCCTGAAACGCTGTGAGAAACAGCGGCGCCGCCACGCCGAAGCGCTCCATGTACAGCTGAAGAGACTCGACGGAATTGAATTTGTGACTCAGCAGCAGCTTCGCGAGCAGAGCCAGAAGGATCACAAAGCCTGCAATGGCCAGAACCCGTATCTTCTTATTCAAGCAGATTTTCACTCCTTCCCGTCATCTGCACAGCCGAGTCATGATGTTCCTGTAACGCCTCGAAAATCCGCTTTTCTCTGCGAGCCGATAGCTGCCCTCCGCGAGCGCAACGCCCGCAAACACGTCCACGAGCACATGCTGCTTCGTCGTGAGCGTCGACACGCAGATCGCAAGCGCAATGGCCAGGGACGCCACACGATACCACCTCGGCACGCGCTCATTGCTCCGCACCGCGATGAAACCGAACCAGCTTGTCAGACAATGAATGGAAGGGAAGAGATTATCCGCCGCGTCGATCTCGTAGAGGAAGCGCATCAGCGCATCCCAGACGGAACTGCCCGTGATCTCCGGGCGCACGTTCGTCGTCGGAAAGATCAGAAAGCAGAACAGACAGACCAGCTTCGCGGCAAAGTCCGCGCTGATGAACTGAAACGCCCTCTCCCTGTACTGCCGGACTCCTATGACATAGTTCACGATCCAGAACAGGTAGCTGCCGAAATAGATGGCGACCGTCCACGGCACCAGCGGAATGCAGGCGTCCAGCGCACAGGAGATATCACAGTGAATCCGTCCTGCCGTCAGCAGCCGCGTGCCGAAGTAAGTCACAGCATTGAAAGCGACCGCCAGAAAGAGCGGCAGGTACATTTCCCCCGGTATGATTTCCCTGAGCTTCCTCATAAATCCCCGTTACCGTTCATTCCGTGAACAGCAATGATCCTTTCTCCCACACATTTTCTTCACAATTATAACGGATAGTTCTTACCTCCACTTTAAAATAATCTTAATTTTCCTTTACAATCTACGGAAATCAGGAAAATGCCCCACAGGAAATCCGTTCGGCTCCCATGAGGCATTTTCATCCGGCTATTTTCAAAAAAATGTTTCGCGTATTCCGTGAACAGTATTTCACGCTTTCTCAAAATAAGCCGCGACCGTCTTCAGATAATCCGTGATCGGAAGGTGTTGCGGACAGACGCCTTCGCACTGGCGGCACTCGACACAGTCGCTCGCCTTCCCCGTGTTCTTCGTCATGTTGTCGTAGTACTCGCCCTGCGGAGTCCAGCCCTTTGTCTCGACCTCCTGCTTATCCGCGTTGTAGAGCGAGAAACACTTCGGGATCGGGATCTGCTGCGGGCAGCCCGGCACACAGTACTCGCAGCCGGTGCAGGGGATCGCGATGCTGCCATTGATGATCTCGACCGCCTTCCTGATCAGCGCCTTCTCCTCGTCGTTCACGGGCACAAAGTCCGTCATAAACGCGGTGTTGTCCTGCACCTGCTCCAGTGTGCTCATTCCGCTTAAGACCTTGAACACGCCGTCCAGGCTCGCGACATAGCGGATCGCCCAGGACGGGATCGAGGCTTTGGGATTATAATCCTTAAACAGACGCTCCGCCTCCTCCGGGATCTTCGCGAGCGTGCCGCCCTTCACCGGCTCCATGACGATCACCGGCTTCTTGTGCTTCACCGCCGTCTCGTAGCATTTCCGCGACTGGATCGCGTTGCTCTCCCAGTCCAGGTAGTTGAGCTGCAGCTGCACGTACTCAAACTCCGGGTGCTCCGTCAGCACTCTGTCCAGGAGCTCCGGCGTGTCGTGGAAGGAAAAGCCGATATGCTTCACGAGCCCCTGAGCCTTCTTCTCCTGCAGCCAGCGGAAGCAGTCGAGCTTCTCGAAGGTCTCCAGGCTGTGCGAATTCACATCGTGCAGCCAGTAATAGTCGAAAAACGTGACGCCCGTCTTCTCCATCTGCGCCTGAAAGATCCTGTCCCGGTCTTCCTTCGTATGGACGAACCCGGCGTGCAGCTTGGTCGTGAGCGTGAAGCTGTCCCGCGGATAACGGTCGACCAGCGCCTCCTTTGCCGCGTCCTCACTCCTGAAACCACAGTACATCCAGGCGGTGTCAAAATAGGTGAAGCCCTTCGCGATGAAGGCGTCCACCATCTCCTTCACGCGCTCGATGTCAATCTTCGACGGATCGTTCGGGTCGAGCGACGGAAGCCGCATCAGGCCGAAGCCCAGTTTCTTTGTCCATGTCTCTGCCATACTGTTCTCTCCTCTCCTTTTGTATTCACATGATTCGTCAAAAATATTATAACGTCAAATATTTCCTGCGGCAACCCAAAAACCTGTCCCTTCCGCAAAAGCCCACGCTGTCAGGACTCGCATACGCGCGCGGTGACAATACAGAAAATTTGTCCATTCCCGAAAGCGCAAAAAGGAACCGCCCGCCGTATTCAAATCCCGCGATCCAGACTGTCCGGTCGATGCACGGATTCAAGGTAGCTGCGGCTACCATAACACGCAATCATCCTCCCTGCCAAATATCTCTCCGTTCGCCATAAATTCCGGAATATTTTTGTGGATGATCCCATTCCTTTTCTGTATCATATCGTTTCTTGTAAGTATATATTTGGGATAATTGTCCCGGATGGATTCTTTACCTCCTTTTATCAAGTTAAGGGGGTAATTTTTTCTATTTTTAAAAAATTTACCCCCTTAAATTCAAATTTCTTCCTTCAGCCGCAGTGCATAGACGCAGATATCGGGCTCTTCAGCCTGCTTCTCATCGCGCCCAATTTGGCCTGATTTCCGGTGCCGTACAGTAATCTCATGTTTCCTGATATCGAAAATCCGAGAACGCCGCGCTTCCGCCCGCCTGCACAGTAGAATAAAACGCCAGGCCGAAGCGGCAGCCTGTAAAGTGATCCAGCCTGAAAGAAAGTCTGTGATCCGGGCCGGTTTTCACCCAGCTTCCGGAAAGGTCTCCTTCTCCCTCCTCTTTCCAGTAATAGAAAGAAGCCGTATCCTTCATGCGCGTGAAGTCTGCTTCCAACCTGAGCCGCAGCTGCTCCCCTGTCGCGGGAACGGTCTCCCATTCCCGGCAGGCTACTCCCGACCCGCAGTCGTCGCGTCGCATTCCGGATGACTCCGATCCTTGCCGCGCGCCGGCAGTTATCTGCCCCTGCCCTATCTCAGATGTTTCCGGCTCTTGCTCTATCTCTGATGGCTCAGGCTCCTCCTGCGATGCAGCGGTGAGCGTCACAATACAAAGCTTTCCTTCCCTTCTTGTCAGGGCGATCATCCCGTAGCAGCCCTGCAGGGCGCAAAGCCCCGCGTAATCTCCTTCCCTGAGATTGCTGCCGTCCACCGTCACCTCCGCGGCACAGCCGGGATACCTCATCCTCTGGGTAAGTGTATTGACCGCCTGAGTAAGCTCCCCGCAGACCTGCGCGCTCGTCAGCTTCCACACGCCCTGCTCTCTGTCATGGTCGATCAGCGTCCAGTCCGGCTCGTGGTTGAACTGCCAGCAAGGCTTCAGAGAACCGCGAAAATCTTCGCTCTCCACCAGCGGACGGTACCTGTAGTCAGGTCTCGTGCTCTTCAGCGGAAAGTTCTCCAGGATCCGTCCGTCTTCCCCGAATACCGGCCTGTCGTTTTTCCAGGTCACGGGGATAAGCACCGGGATCCTCCCCACCGCGCCGCTGTCCTGAAACAGCACAGCGTACCACTTTCCGTCCGGAGTGTCCACGAGCCCTCCCTGGGCGACGCCCTGGCCGCAGTATCCCCTGTCGTCGTCCAGCACATCGCCTCCGGTAAACTCTCCCAGAATAGAATCCGCCACAAAGCAGCTCTCCACCCTGCGCCATCCGTCCCGTCTGGAATGGATCAGGAACAGATAATACTTTCCGTTGACCTTGTAAAAATGTGAGCCCTCATATCCGAGAAACGGATTGTCGCCGTCGCTGACAGCCAGCCTGTGCAATCCACCCTCCAATGGGCCGCTGAGATCCTCCTTCAGCTGCGTGATATAGATGTCCCGATTGCCGTACGCAATGTACACGCTGCCGTCGTCATCAAACAAAAGGGAACAGTCATGATAAAACCCCTCCACGTTCCTCTTCTCCCACGGACCTTCAATCGCCCTCGCCGTGTAAAGATAGGTCCTATGGGTATCGTTCGCCACAAAGCACACATAAAACGTCCCGCCGGTGCCATCCTCGTCCTCACGGTATCGGAGGGACGCGGCCCACATGCCTTTTCCGTATATGTTCCGACCGTCCTGAAGTCTCTGGCCGGGCGTGCCGTCGAGCGTATCATACACATATGCCGCGTGCTCCCAGTTTCTCAGGTCATAGGAGCGCAGGATCTCACAGCCCGGCATAAAATACATGGTGGTGCTCACCATATAATAGGTATCCCCGACCCGGATCACGTCCGGATCGGGATAATCCAGCCGCGTGAGCGGATTAATCTTCGCGTCAGACATAAATTATTCTCCCGTATGCTTCTTGATTTTATCAGTATAGCCAAAGAAGACCCGGCTTTCAACCGGGTCGGATGCAGCGATGTCATGCCATCAGTCAAAGGCTATTCTTTTATACGATCGATATCTGTTAAATTGATACCTGCGCTTGTCAGAATTGCCTTCAAATCAGCGTATCTTATTTTCATCAATTTGTACGCTGGTGAATTTTTCTCGGATACTAACATATAATCCTGCAGCCTCGAGAATTCCTCAATATTTTTTTGTATCATCTCTTTCTCTGTCATTTTGTTACCACCTCGTCAAAAACAGACTTCTTGCTACAACCTTATCATAGCAAATGTTTTGTAATGTGTAAAGCACTATTCGCTGAACACATTTTTAGCATCTGGGGAAAATATAAGTTAATTGGATTCAGCAACTGTCTTTTCAACTTCCTGATATATCTGATCTAATACTTTGAAAAGCTGCTCTCGTTCTTCGTCTTCATATCCCCGAAAAATAATTTCCCTGATATCGTCATGATTGAACAGATAACTACTTCCGTTTCCCATATATCCCTCTGGATAAGGTACCCCCAGATAATGATACACCTTATCCGGATTCTCTGCGTTAAACTGCATAATTCCCATAATCACTGTCTTTTTTTCCCCACCTTTAAGCAATACAACACTTCCGATTGGCAATATTTCGTTCATATTTCTGTTCCTTTCATTTAATTATAGCCTTTTTAAAAGATAACCAAAATTAAATTTCTTGAATGTTTTATCTTCCTTCTTTTTCGTTAACCCTTTTCAGTATCCGTCAGCTAAACCAGGATTTGAACATGGCCTCCGCCGTCAAACCAATCCTGTCAAATATATTCCCATTGAGGTACTTTTCTCTCATTTCCTGATGCTGTTGTATGTAATTTCCCGCACCGGTTCCGATGTTTTTGGCAAAATCTTTGACTCCCTGACTGATTTCTTCAGTGCTCGTCCCAAATGTATCTGCCGAAATCAGATTAAATGTCAGCTTCGATATTATTGTCTCAAGTCCTTCAATTGAGGCATCAATGCCCGTGCTTGCGGTATCCTCCAGACTCCACACCCCATCGTCGCTATATTTGCTGATGCTTCTGGACAAACGCGATAGAGTACTGATGACAGATTCTGCGGTTATCGCATACAGACCGGCTGATGTGTACACTCCTCCTTCTGCCTGAGAAAGCTTTTCAAAATTAGCAAATTCATATATACTTTTGACCAGATCCACTCCATCTTTCCCGACATCCAGTCCATCTGCTATCCGATCGCCCGGCGTAGTGCTGCCTGAGTTTGCAAAGTCCGCTATTCCGCCAAACAACCCAAACAGACTTCCAAGAACTGAAACACCCGCAACCTTTTGTCCATAGGCAGACAGAAAATTACTCTTGTCTTTTCCTTCCAGTCCAGACTTAATAAAGCCGAAAATGCCACTCCACAGACTGCTGCTGGAATTGCATAAATCACATAGATTTGCCCATGCACCCAGTCCTGTTTTATCTCCCGCGAAAAAATCCAAAAGATTTTTCAGGTAAGACGTAACATCCGCGCCGATCCCGGCCTCATCAATATGGAATAATTTATCGGCTCCTTTCATAATCGACTCAAGAAAATCAAAGGCCCAGTCGCGTGTTTTATCCTCTTCCTGTTCATCGTCTATCCCTGAATTATCACTGTATCCTGTACTTCCGCTAACTCCCGTGCGCGCCGAATTCTGTATGCGAAAGTTCGTTGTCCGTTCCTTACCCTCTTCTGTAACTTCTCGTTCAATGCGCTCATATATTTCAGCAGCTTCCGCAATCTGTAATCCCATTTTCCTCATAGTCGCGGACTGCTGCGAAAGTGTGTTTCGGAGATTGTTGATCCTGTTCTGCAGAATATATTTCCCATCAAACGATAATTCCGAAAGATTCCCTGCGTTCTGAATCCCCTGCCCAATCTCTGCAAGCTGTGACGAATAACTCAGTATTTCCGCTCCCTGAGATCTCATCTCTTCTGTGTTTGCTTTCCAATGCGGCATAACAGCATCCTCCCACTGAAATAGAATATCATTTTTTGCTTCTTATTGCAGTTTTTACCTGAACGTTATCTTCAAAACATTACTCTTTTTCCCAAGAATTTTATTGAATCCTGTTCCCTTATATCCACATATGCGAATATAATATGTTTTTCCCTTTTTTAAACCTTGCACAATAAGTGCCGTAGTCTGTTTATTCGACTCAATCCATCCTGTTTTCGTCATGCTCTTCTTTTTCGGAAAAGAATTCTTGATGGAATATTGTATCTGATATCCGTCAACCGTATTGTCCCTGTTCCACCTTACAGCTATTGAATCCGCTTTCTTTGAAAGAACAGCTAATTTCAATTTTCTTGGGACTATTTTAACAGTTACATTCGTTGACGCAGCCTTATAGTCGCCGACAGCTGCCGCCGTAATTGTAATTTTGGCTTTCCCATAGCCTTTGATCGTGACCTTTCCATTCTTTGCAACTTTCACTACTTTTTTATTGCTGCTCTTATATGTCAGTTTCCCTTCTGCCGTTGCCTTCAATGAAAATTTGCCGTTCTTTGAATACGCTTTTGTAATATTCCTTGTGACCTGAATCTTTTGTACCATTTTTGTCTCTGATTCTCCGGGTCTCGACGTCACGATTTCGTTCGTCACTCCGCCTTGAACTTGCTCGGTTTCATTGGCCGTTCTGCCTTCTGTTTCTCTCCCGGCTCCTTCGCCGATTCCGCCACTGGTCTCTCCGTCTCCGGTTTCTCCACTGGTTTCTCCACCTCCGGCTCCTTCGCCAATCGCGCCACCAGCCTCGTCGCCAATTTCTCCGCCGACTTCATCACCCGGAGTCATCTTCCAAATTGCATAAAGCTTCAAGTTCTTATTTTCTGTGTAAAAACCTCCCGGCTGATAGTCCGGAATTTCTGCATTGCTGTCCGTCGCCCAACCCAGAAAACTATACCCCTCACGGGTCGGCTCCTGGCTACTCAGTGTCAATGTTTTATCATAAAGCTTTGTTTGCGAAGCCGGGATTCCACTGCCCCCATTCGCGTTGTAAGATACAGTATATTCATACGGCTTCCACACTGCATAAAGTGTCGTCGCTGCATTTAACGTATAATTTGCCCCCGACGCATAGGTCGCCTGCGTTGCCGTACTGCTTGTCGCCCAACCCAAGAAACTATAGCCTGTACGTGTCGGCTTTGTATTACTCAGAGCCAACGTTTTGCCATAATATTTCGTCTGTGAAGCTGGTGCACCACTACCCCCATTCGCGTTGTAGGATATAGTATAGTTTGGCCCAATTGTCACAGTAATCTTCTTTGTAGTGATTACTTTTTGAGAATCTGTTTGCAACAAAGAAACTGTAATTTCTGTACTCCCACCAGTCAATCCAGTCACACTAAGCTTCGCAGAATCATAATAACCATCTCCGTCTGTATCATATCTTTCATCGACCCAGACGCAAGAGACATTATCATTGGATTTTTCATATTTGAGTCTCATATTTCCAGGGTGCACTCCAGAAACTGTGAACATTACATTCACATTTTTTGTGCCGGTCATACTTAAAGATACCGCCTGTGGGGATGCCGTAAACGTAGCACCGCAACTCGTAACATCGTTCAGTGTTACAGATACCGGATCAAATGAAGCAACAGAACCATCCTGCATTGTGACCTTTCTTTCTAGCGTATATACGCCGGCTACTTCAAAGTAAAAAGGAATACTTGCATAGCTGCCTTCAACATTGACACTCTTTTCATCTACTTTCGCCCCGCTCCTGTAAAATGCCGCGGTCGCTGTTTTCATTTTCAGATTTGCATTCGGATTCCAGAAATTTACATAAAATTGGCAATACTGATACACAGCCTGTGCGTTACACCCATTTTTGCTTGTTAACTTTATATTCGAGCAGTTACTCCAGCAACGATTCGGATCTTCCGCTGCAAACGTATGGCATGTACTCATATTTAACAAAAAAAGCAGTAATATGAGTCCGCCAATAATCTCTTTACGTCCTCTTCTCATAATGTATTCCCCTTTCCACGAACTTCATTTATCATACAAGAGTCTCTATTTTACCTTTACTCTCTTTACTTTACTCCAAATACCTTTTAGCTTTGCTCCTTTTACTTTCTTCAAAGCCCGTACACGTATATAATAAAATTCTCCGCTTTTTAAGTGTTTCGTAACTCCTGATGTCACTGTCTTTCTCGCTGAACCTTTCACCGTATTCTTCTTCGGGAAAGAGGGATCTTTAGAATATTGAATCTCATATCCATCCGCCCATTTACTCTTTCTCCACTCAATACTTAGAATGCCCTTTTTGATAGCTCTGACCGACTTTAAAACAACTCTTGGCGGAACAATTGACAGATTCACCTGCACGGATGTCTTTTTATTGTTACTTGTAGCAGCTGCCGTAACCGTAATTTTCGTTTTTCCAAATCCTTTGATCGTAACTTTTCCTGTCTTGGAAACGGTCACCACTCTCTTGTTCCCACTCACATAAGTAAGCTTTCCGGATGCTTTCGCATTCAATGAAAATTTTTTATTCTTCGCATATGGCTTCGTAATCTTTGTCTTCACCTGGATTGTCTGCGCAATACCGTCTATAACAGAATCTGGCTGCATCGCCGGCTGTTGCGGTACCATTTCAGGCATTCCACCTTCTCCAACATTATCACCGCCTGCCGTATCTCCTGTCCCTTCCATCACTTCACCTGTCTCATTACCGGCCTCTCCACCGACTCCACTGTCTGTCTCTGGCACCTCTGTTTCCGGGGGCTTCTCCTCAGGCAGCTGCTTCTTCCATACCGCAAAGAGCTCTACATTCTCATTCTTCTCGTAAATGTCTCCCGGAAGATAAACTACCGTGCTTTCTCCTTCAGCTGTCGCCCAGCCAAGAAAATCATACCCCTCGCGCGTTGGGTGCATCTCACTTAAAGTCAAAGGTTCATCATGATATTTTGTCTGTGGCTGTGGTTTGCTATCCGCTCCGAACGCAACATAGAAAACCGTATATTCATTTAGCTCTCCCCACACTGCATAGAGTGTGGCTGCTTCATTCATAGTGTAGCTGCTCCCCGGCATATATTCCACCGTCACTGCATCACTATCTGTCGACCACCCCAGAAAATTATAACCAGTACGTATCGGTTCCATATCACTTAAGACTAAAGGTTTATCATGATACTTTGTCTGAGAAGCAGGTTCTCCCTCCCCTCCGTCCGCATTGTAAGAAACCATATATTCATGGGGTCTCCATACTGCATATAGTAAAGCATCTGTATTAGCAGTATAATTTCCACCCGGCTGATATTCCGCAACCACCGCATCGCTGTCTGTCGACCACCCCAGGAAATCATAGCCTGTACGTGTCGGCACCATATCGCTTATAATTAAGTCTTCATCATAGTATTTCGGCTGTGGAATCGGTTCATTCTCACCACCGTTCACATCATAGAAAACCATATATTCATATAATTTCCACACTGCATAGAAAGTCGCATCTTCATTCGCCGTATAACTTTCGCCTGGTTGGTACTCTGCAGCTGCCGCATCGCTGTCCGTCGACCATCCCCGGAAACCGTAGCCCGTGCGCGTCGGCTCCGTATCGCTCAAAACTAATTCCTGGTCATGATATTTCGTTTGTGTGGCTGGAGCGCCCTCCCCACCCCTTGCGTTATAGGAAACATTGTATTCACAGGGTTGCCATACCGCATAGAGCACCACGCCTTTATTGGCTGTATAGCTTCCTCCGGGCTGATAATCTGCAACTGTTGTGTCGCTGTCCACCGACCACCCAAGAAACATATAACCTGTACGTGTTGGCACTATATTACTCAGGGTCAATGCCTCATTGTAGGTTTTCGTTTGTGAAGCTGGTTCACCTTCCCCTCCATTCGCATTGTAAGAAACCGTGTATTCATTTGACCCCCACACCGCATAGAGCGTCACACTCCCATTGGATGTATAGCTTCCACCGGCTGCGTACGTTGCGCTGTTCGCTGTGCTGCTCGTTGACCATCCAAGGAAATCATAACCCGAGCGCGTTGGTTCAGTGCGGCTTAACGTAAGTGTCCTCCCATAGTATTTCGTCTGCGCAGCCGGTGCGCCTTCTCCACCATTCGCATTGTAGGAAACGGTATATTCATATGGCTTCCATACTGCATAGAGTTTTACATCCGAATTGGAAGTATAGCTGCTTCCTGCTGTGTATGTTGCACTCGTCGCTATGCTGCTCGTCGACCATCCCTGAAAAGTGTAGCCCGTACGCGTCGGCTTCGTATTACTCAAAGACAACGTTTTTCCGTAATATTTTGTTTGCGTACCCGGAGCTCCACTCCCGCCATTTGAATTGTATGAAACCGTGTAATTTGGCCCGATTGTTACAGAAACCTTCTTTGTAGAAATCACTTTCTTAGAGTCCGTCTGGAGCAGGGAAATTGTGATATCCGTACTCCCACCAGTCACTCCGTTTACAGTAAGCTTGTCCGAATCGTGCTCCCCATCTCCATCTGTATCGTACCATCCACCCCATGAGCAAGAGACATTTGAATTGGAAGCAGAATAAGAGATGGTCATACTATCCGGACGTACGCCGGAAACCCTGGCGGTTATCACAATGCTTTTGGTTCCGGTCATACTCAGGGAGGCTGTCTGCGGAGATACCGACAATACCGATCCACAACTTCCTACGTCATTCAGTGTCACAGATACAGGGTCATACGAAGATGCAGTCCCATCGAGCATCGTTATTTTTCTCTCCAGCGTATAAACACCGGCTTCCTCGAAATAGAAAGGAATGCTTGCATAATTAAAGTAGTGGTTGGAATCCGAACTCCATACTGTATTTTCTTTAACTATCGTCCCATTTTTCTTAAACGTCGCCGTTGCCGATCTCATATGAAGATTCGCATTCGGATTCCAAAAGTTAACAAAAAAAGTACAATACTGATACACGGCCTGTGCATTGCATCCATTTCTGTTTGATACCCTGATATTAGAGCAATTACTCCAACAACTGTCTCCGTCGTCCGCAAACGTATGACATATGCTCATGCTCAACAACATAAGCAGCAGAATAAATCCTACAACAATCTTTTTATATCCTTTTTCCATAGCGTATGCTCCTTTTCTGTCCGTCACTTACCATCAGGGATCTATATATTTATCTTTGCTCTCCATTTTACTTCAGATTACATTCTCAACCCCACCATTTCCACCTGCGCTTCTTCTCCTCCGGTTTCAGCAGCGCCATCCTGAACTCCTCCGCCGACGAAAAGCGATCATCAGCCTTCAGTGAAAGTGCTTTCATGAGCGCAGCTTCCACATGTGGGCTGACCTGAATTCCTTTTTTCGAAGGAAGTTCAAGTTTATCCGCCTGTACACGATCGAGAGATTCCAATGGACGCTCTCCAGTCAGCATCTGGTAGAACACCGCACCCGCCGCATAGATGTCCATGCGAAGATCCTGAGCTCCCCTCGAACGATACTGTTCCGGCGGCGCATAGCCTGCCTTGACGACAACTGACAGGTTTTTATCGCTTTCACCATCCTGAAACTTTGCGGCTCCAAAGTCAAAAATCTTAATCTGATCCACAGAGGTCAGAAAAATGTTGTCCGGGCTGACATCCTTGTGAATGATTCCTCTTTCATGGATTTTCTGTATCGCCGCCAATATTGCACATATATAGATACAGGCCTGTTCTTCCTGCATTTTTCCGTTTTCGCTTAAATATTTTTTCAAAAGGATCCCCTCAATGTACTCCATAATGATATATGCAGTTCCGTTTGCCTCAAAATAGGCAAATACATTGACGACGTCCTTTTCCTTTGCAAAGAGGGCCATGTTTCTGGCTTCCTCGATGAACCTTCCCAGCAGCCTCTGATATTCCACCGCCTTGTTTCCTGAAAATATTCCAACCCTTATCTCTCCCTCCGCTCTGTTTACCAGCCTGGCGGGATAAAACTCCTTAACTGCTACAACAATACTCAATACTGTGTCGTACGCACGGTAGGTAATCCCAAAACCACCATAGCCGAGCGCTTCCCCAATGATATAGCGTTCCTGCAGAATCGTCCCGGGTTTCAGCTGGAACACTGATTTCTGCGGCATTCCCTCGATGTATCCGCAGTGCGGACACACTGCGTAGTTTCCCTTAATTCTGAAACAGTTCAGACACAACTGACTGCCCATATCTCCATCCTGCTCCTCCCTGTACGCAAAGAACTTCAGCACACATTTTCCGCGTCCTGAATCCTTTGCCGGTATATATCCGGCACGTCCCAGATGTCTCTGACCCATGCCGGATTCCGTCTTTCAACCAAACGTGCTTATTCGATCGGATTAACCGGAAGCGCTGACAGAGCCTCCTGCGACTGGCGCTCAGCCGTCTGGTATGCTGTCGCCATTTCCTTCAGATCGGCCGCATGCTCCTGAATCATCTTGTTCAGACGCTGAATATCATCATCGAGCTGATGGAATTTCTGATTATAAGCGTTCGCCGCTTCACCGGTCCATACGCTCTTCAAGCCATCTACCATGCTGACCATCTGCCTTGTCAGTCCGCTCACCACGGAAGAACTGCTGCTGAAATCGCCTGCTGCAGATATAAGCTTCTCCGGGGTTACCTTTAATATTCCATTCATAATTCATTCTCCTGTTCTTTTATTTTTGATTTGTTTTCCTGTGCCCTGTCCTTCCCTGGCCTAACGATAAGTACGCGTTGTCGCAGTCTGGGTATTCTTCTGCTCAGCGGTTTCGTAATGCTGTGCGATATCCAAAAGCGCCTGCACATACTTGTCAATTGCCTGCTTGAACTGATCCATCATGCCCTTGTCATGCGTAAACGCATTGTGAAACGCGTCCTTTGCCTCGCCCTCCCACATGCTGCACACACTCTGTTCATTCTGCTGAAGCACTGTAATCTGTGTGTTGAAGCTCTGGTTGAGCTGGCTCAGCGTCTGTGCCTTTGTCCTCAGTTCACTTGATCTTACACTGATCTCTGCCATTTCCTTTTCCTCCCTGCTTGAATTAATTTTGTTTTCTATAGTGATAGCTGCCGCTAATCCTATACCTCTCCGGATCTGGCCAACCGGAGTGCCTCCTGCTCCGCTCGATACGTCATCCGCGCACTCGTCCGCAATGTCTCTGCAATCTTCTCCAGCTGAGCTGAACTGTTCCTGATTTTTCCTTCCAGCTCCCTGCCCTTGCCCTGATACTGAAGCGAAGCCTCCCCAGTCCATGATCTTGCCACTGTTCGAAGCGTATTCTCCATCTTTTGCCCCGCCAGGGCATCCAGTTTCCTGGCAAGTGTACTGAGATCATCCGCACACTGCATAGTCCTGTCAAAATCAATCTGAATCTGTACTGCAGTTTTCATTGTGCCCTCCTTAGTCTATGACATTCTCTGGAAGCGGCCGGCTGACACTCACAGCCTCCTCTTCTGTCTCCTGATAGACATTCGCAATTGTCAGCAGCGTTCCCGGCTGCCCTTTCAGTCTCTTCATAATCTCCTGAATAACCTCCAGTTCACTCTCATATCTTCGTCTGCAGGCGTCCCCCGCCTCACCAACCCAATAGCTTTTCGTTGAGCTTACAATCCGCTGAATGCTGTTTAACCTGTTTTCCATAATGTCAATTTTCCGGGTTGCGTCATTCGCACGCGCGATCAGTATCTCTGTCGTGACGCATATCTTCGTATTCGAAGAGCCTGACATTGCCATATCCCTCCCCGCCTTTCCTGTCGGTTCAAATTTAAACGCTTATCTGCGCGACCGCCGCCTTCACCTTACGATCTCCCTCCTGATACTGCGTTTTCGCATAATCCAGAAATCTGATGAATTCCTCCAGCGTTTTGCAGAGATTTTCCATGTTCTGCCTGTCACTCTCATACTGGCTCATATAGGCACCCTTCGCAGTCCCCTCCCAGGTCTGATTCAAGGAATTCATACTCTGTGTCAGGCTGCCCAGATCCGTTCTCAAGCCCTGCAACTGTGTTCTGAGGCTGTCCGTGTCTCGTCCCAGCGCATCCGTATTAATCTCAATAATCATCTCAGTCACCTCCCGGTTTTTCTTCAGATTCCCCTCGCCGCAGGCTGAGCCGCATATTTTTGGCCCATTATACCAGCATCAGCCGTTTCCCATTACAAACGTTACATTGTTCCAGCGTTTTCTGTCTCGGCAATATCGCGCTGTCTTCCATATTGCAAAGAAGAAGCTCCTCCACATTCCCACGCAGTTCGCACTGCTCTTTCTGGCTGATCATGGACGACACTTCCTCAATGATGCTGGATATCTTTGCTCTTTCATCCAGACCAAAATCAAATTCCCGGTCTACTGACGGTACATAAATGTCTACCAATATCATTTCTTTGCTCCTATAATAAGTTTTACTTTCGATCGACAGCCTTTGTGATACTAACGTCAGCCTCGTGGCCCTCATGCTCAAAATCACTCTGAACTGTTTCAGTCCCCTCCCTGCGACAGAATTGTAGACGACACACGTAATCATGTCTTTCTCCGGTCAAGCGGAATGACGATATTCCTGACCTTTACCTCCCCCTCTACAGCCGGAAGCATACCAATTCCCGGTTTCTGTATCTTCCCCTGCTCCATAAACGGTATGTACTCGAAATCGAGCAAACGCTGGGAAGACACATTTCCCCCGAGATGAATACCGGTCTTCCATCTGACAATATTGTCAAAGAGCTTATATCCCACCACATCAGCAATCTTGTCCTGATTAATCCCGGCAAACAGGAAAATATGGTACATACGTCCTTTTTCTGTGATATTTTCCAAAAAGCCCTTCATATCCTCCTCAGGATCAGCCGGCTGATACACACGCTTTACGAATTCAACCAGGTCATCGATGAACAGGCAGTATGCCTTCTCTCTGCTCATCCGCTCATAAATCTCCTCCTCAGTCAGCTCTTCGGCCTGCGCCTCCTTGTGGATTGCATTTCGTGCCTGAATATCCGGGAGAAACTCCCGCCAGAATTCGGCAATCTCACGCAGCGTATTCATATAGCGGACACCCAGCCTTTCGGCAGAACCGCGCAGCGCACCGTCAAAATCTACCGCAGCTGTACAGGCGCCTTTTTGCTTCGCCATCTGCATTAACACCCGCAGCACGTTCGTCTTTCCGCTTCTCGCCTTTCCCTGGACGAGATAACAGAATATGCTGCTTAAATCCACACTGTAAACAGCCGCATTTTCCTCGTTATAACCGATCGGGAGATGACGGTCATCCGCGAGAAGCCGCTGTGTCGTCTCCAGCTCCATAAACTGCGCAACCACCGGATCCTCAGGAATCTCCGGAATACGCCGCGCTCTGCGTCCATTCCACTTCACACTCATCTGACGACACGCAGCGGCAATCCTCTCTGTGCGCATGTAATCGTCCTCAGCCTCCATGCTGAGCGCCGTCTGAAATTCCAGGATCTCCCCGTCACGGATCACAAGGCCGCGCCCCTTCACGCCACTCTCCGGGTAAACATTCACACGAAGGGTGTGCAGCACCTCAGAATACTGATATTTATCACCCATCTCAAGGCTGATTACCGTGCGGACATTGTCTCCGATACGATTCGGAATCTCCATCATTCCAAATCCTGCCGCAGACATGACAAGATAGATTCCATATCCGACGCCATTTCTTGACAGCTGGATCAACGTGTCCTCATAGATTCCGCCTGTTTTCTCCCGAAAATTCGAAAACTGGTCGATCACAATGACAATCGCCGGGAGCACCACGCCGTTTGCCTTCACATATTGCTCGTAGTTTCCTCCCCGCAACAAATATATTAACCATTAACTTTCTCCTACCTTTCTCAATCTTTTTTCAATATTCCCATATCTTTATTATATTTTCCATTTAGTCATTTTTATGGTAAATTATGCTTTCTTTCATGATAATGTCTAAAAAATGTACATAAATTTATGCGCATTCTATATAAAAGGGGTATATTCATGAAAATATATAATTATGCGGGGAAAGCTAATATTATCGGGCCTCGCATTAAGATCGCAAGAAAGAAAAGAAATATGTCTCAGGAAGTACTTGCCGCCAAAATGCAGCTTGAGAATATAGAACTCTCGCAAAAGGGAATAAGCCGTATTGAAAAACAGGAACGTTTTGTAACCGATTATGAACTGCTCATATTTTCTCATGTCCTGAATGTCAAAATACGTTGGCTACTGGGAGACGAAGAATAATGCCTAACGTTATCTATAATTAATTCCAGGTAAAAATACTACACAGAAAGGTCAACAGGAACAATAAGAAAAAGATCATCTGGTTGATTAATAAAGCTTCCATCCAAACGATCTTTTCAATTAAATAATTTGATATGGTCAGGTTAATATCAGGCAGTTTGCAGCTGCCTCCTTCAAGTATACCGCTCCAGTTCTCAACCCACCGGAATCCGAAGCACCTGTCCGACCAGGATCGTGTCGCCGGCCAGGTCGTTCACCCGCCTGATCGCCTCCACCGTAGTGCCGAAGCGCCTCGCAATCTTCCAAAGCGAATCTCCAGCCTGCACAGTGTAGGCGATCGTATCTATATCCGGTCCGGGAGACGGAACGTTCTCTCCGATGCCCAGATAATGATCATACAGCGCCCGCCAGGTCTTCGCGCCGACGATCCCGTCCGGACTCAGCCCCATATGGCGCTGAAACGCGACGACCGCCTGCCTGGTTCCGCTGCCAAAGATGCCGTCCTGCGCCGGAGCCGGGATGCCTGGATAATATTGCGCGATCACGTTCAGCAGATACTGCAGCGTCACCACATCCTGCCCGCGCGATCCCTGACGCAGAACCGCGCTCGGAGGAACCGTTCCGATGCCGAGACCCGCGCCCTCGCTGTCCAGCTCCGCCAGCCTCGCCACAGCAGTGTAAACGCCGGACAGCTTATACCATGTCGCCTTTCCCACGATGCCGTCGGCCGTCAGATCAAAAATGCTCTGAAATTTCCGCACTGCCTCACGCGTGCTCTCCCCAAAAACGCCGGAAGGATCCGTGATGACAGGGAGCGCCGGATAATTGCGCCGGATCCGCTCGAGCCAGGTCTGAATCGTCTGGACGTCCAGTCCGCTGCTCCCGACGCGCAGCGCAGTCCCGGGATAAGACGACAGGGCGTTTGTGACAATGTTGGTTCTCGCGATCTCGACGTCGTCCGGATAATAGTACCGCAGGATCTGCCATGCGGAATAGCCGCGGTTGGCAAGCGCGACGCTCCCCCACTGGGACAGTCCCTCGCAGGTCACCGTCGTCCCATTGCAGAAGGAGGTAAAATAGGGAGCGCTCTGTCCGCGTCTCCGAACATACTCCCCGTACAGCTCGTCGGCCACGCTGCTGATCGAGCCGTAGATCGGCCGCCCCGGAACATAATACTGATCGTACGCTGTATTGTTCGTAATGTCAAAATTGTAGCCGCGGTTTCTGTACCACTCTGTGTAAATACGGTTCAGAGCAAAGGTCATGATCGCGTAGACGTTCGCCTTCAGCGCCTCCCTCGGCCAGGTTGGATAGATCTCACTGCTCGCGACGTTCTTCACATAGTCCAGAAACGGCGTCTGCACATTCGACGCCGGGACGTCCGGCGCGCCCAGATGCACGGTGATCGGATTCGGGATCACCACCTGGCGCAGCACGCGCGGCTGCGGAAAGCCTTC
>CANQIW010000018.1 GCA_947624055.1 uncultured Lachnospiraceae bacterium | reverse complement strand
CAGGATGTGCGCAAGAGCAGTCTGACCTTTGCTCCGGAGGCCGGTTCCCAGAGGCTGCGCGACGTGATCAACAAAGGACTGACAGAGGAGGTCATCCTGCAGGGCGCGGACGAGGCCTTCCACGGCGGCTGGAACAAAGTCAAGCTGTACTTCATGCTCGGGCTTCCGACCGAGACGGAGGAGGACCGGAAGGAGATCGCGCATCTGGCGGAAAAGATTGCCGAGAAGTATTACGAGATTCCGAAGGATCAGCGAAACGGCAAATGCCAGGTCACGGTGAGCACCTCGTTCTTCGTGCCGAAGCCGTTTACCCCGCTTCAGTGGGCGCCGATGTTTGAGCCGGGAGATTATCTCGGCTTCGCGAAGACGGTCAACCATGAGATCAAAGCAATGCTGAACCAGAAGAGTATCCGTTATAACTGGCACCACGCGGATGTGACGCTGCTCGAGGGTGTGTTTGCGCGCGGTGACCGCAGGATCGCGGATGTGATCCTTGAGGCCTACCGGCTCGGGGCACTGTACGACGCGTGGACGGAATACTGGGACTATGACCGCTGGCTGCAGGCGTTTGAAAATACCGGCGTTGACATGGATTTCTATACGATGCGGGAGCGCGGTCTGGATGAGATCCTGCCCTGGGATTTTATCCGGGTTGGCGTGACAAAAGAGTTTCTGAAAAAAGAATGGCAGAAAGCGCATGAGGAGAGCGTGACGCCAAACTGCCGGGAGAAATGCTCCGGCTGCGGTGCGGCCGGGTATCGAGGCGGCGTCTGCACCATACGGCGCGCGTGATCCTGAAATTGGGAAGGAGTTTCCACAGTGAAGGCGAGAGTGAAATTCTCCAAGCAGGGGAACATGAAATTTATCGGACATCTTGATGTGATGCGATATTTCCAGAAGGCGATCCGTCGTGCTGGGATTGACATAGCCTATACCGAAGGCCTGAGCCCGCATATGATCATGTCGTTCGCGTCCCCGCTCGGCGTCGGGCTGACGAGCGACGCAGAATACATGGATATCGAGCTGCGCACGCCGATCCCGTCCAGGGAGGCGATCGACGCGTTGAACCGTGTCGGCGTTGAGGGGATCACGGTGACCGGTTTCTATGAGATCCCTGAAGATAAGGCAAACAAGGCGATGACGCTCGTAGCTGCGGCAGATTATACCGTGCGGTTTCGGGCAGGGTATGAGCCGGAGCGGCTGCCGCGCCGCAAAATTTCGGGCGATACAGCAGAGCGGGATGATACGGCAGGACGGGCTGGGGATGCTTCCTCGAATCAGCGAAAGGACAGTCCTGTGCGAATCTGGAAAAACCTGTCATCCGCGGTGGAGGAGTTTTGTGCGCAGGACAAGATCCCTGCGTGGAAAAAGACGAAAAAATCCGAGAAGGAAGTGGATATCCGGCCGATGATCTATGAGATGCGCTGTGTGCCGGATGCCGTATTTCTCAGGCTCGCTTCAGGCAGTGTGGCAAATCTGAAGCCGGAGCTTGTAATGGATACGCTGCTCGGCAGGTATGGGATCGAGGCGTCGCCGTTTGCTTATGAGATCAATCGCTGTGAGCTATATGCGAATATCGGGAGCGCAAAACAGCAGTCTCAGGCAAAGCCGGACGGCTGCCAGACACCGGCAGAGGAAACCGGCTCAGAGGGAAGCGGCGAGGCAGGACGGATCCTGACGCCTCTTAGCGCGCTCGGCAGGGAGATCCTGTGATGGAACGGAAATATCTGATCACCCGCATGAACGGAAAAATCTGTTCGTTTCTGATGAACGATCAGAAGGCAGTCGAGATACACTGCGACCCGGCGGAGGCTGATCATGTGCTGAACAGTATCTATATCGGAAAAATTAAGAATATCGCTAAGAATATCGGAGCGGCTTTTGTTGAGATCGCGCCGGGTGTAGTATGCCACCTGGCACTCGACGATATGAAACGCCCGGTTTACACGAAAAAGGGCGCTTCCGGATTGCCGCAGGCGGGAGATGAGCTGCTTGTGCAGATTTCCCGCGAAGGGATAAAGACCAAGTATCCGTCGGTGACGACCAGACTGACGCTGCACGGGAAATATGTACTCCTGACGACAGGAACGGACAGGAATTCTGTTTCCTCCAAGGTGGCCGGAGCCGAGAAGGAAAGGCTCCTGTCTGTTGCGGATTCTTTTCGGAAGGTGTCGGAGGAACGGCAGCCGGACAGAGACGGGACTCCTTCCGGCTCCGGACGGAAAACGGCAGACGGCTTCAGCTGGCTGTTTCGCACAAATGCCGGCGGAGCACCGGAGGGACTGCTCCTCCGTGATATGAAGGCTCTCAGCGACAGATATGAGCATCTGATGGCCTGTGCGCAGTACCGCAGCTGTTACACCTGCCTTCAGAAGGCGCCGAGGGCGTATCTCCGTCGGCTGTCGGATCTCTACGATTCGGAGATGCAGCAGATCCTGACGGATGACGGGGAGCTTCACTGCGAAATAGAAACATATCTGAAGGAATATCAGCCGGAAGATCTGGATAAGCTGTCATGCTACAGCGACAGCCTTCTCCCTATGAAGAAGCTCTATTCTCTCGAAGCTCAGCTGGAGCAGGCTCTCAGGGAACGCGTCTGGCTGAATTCGGGCGGCTATCTTGTCATCCAGCCCACGGAGGCGCTGACAGTCATCGATGTCAACACCGGAAAATTTGAGGGCGGAAAAAAGCGCGAGGCGGCATTTCTGAAGATCAACCGCGAGGCGGCCGCAGAGATCGCGCGGCAGCTGCGGCTGCGCAATCTGAGCGGCATCATTATTGTCGATTTTATCAATCTTGAGGAGGGAGCTTCAAAAAAGCTGCTCCTCTCTGAATTCGAGGCAGAGCTGCGCATGGACCCGATTCGGACGACACTTGTGGATATGACAAAGCTATCTCTGGTGGAAATCACCCGCCAGAAGCGGGAACGTCCGCTTTCGGAGCAGATCTGAAGGATTATGCAAAGGCCAAAGGAGAAAAAGAATGCCAAAGTCCTGTATCCTGTATGTAATCGTACCCTGTTATAATGAGGAAGCCGTATTGCCGGTCAGCGCGCCTGTATTCCTGCGGAAGCTGCAGGAGATGACAGAGAAGAAGCTGATCAGCGACGACAGCAGGATCCTTTTTGTCAATGACGGGAGCAGCGACCGCAGCTGGGAGATGATCTGCAGCCTCGCAAAACAGGACAGACATTACACAGGGATTTCTCAGAGCCGGAACCGCGGGCATCAGAATGCGGTGCTGGCGGGGCTTATGGAGGCAAAGGACCGCTGTGATATCACAATCTCGATCGACTGCGATGGCCAGGACGACCCCGACGCGATGGAAGAGATGGTGAAGCGTTACACAGAAGGGTATGAAATTGTATATGGCGTGAGAAACCGCAGGGATACCGATTCCTTTTTCAAACGGTTTACAGCGGAATCCTTCTACCGTATGCTTGCCCATATGGGAGTTGAGGTCATATTTAACCATGCGGACTACCGGCTTCTGTCAAACCGTGTGCTGAATGAGCTGGCGGGGTTTCGCGAGGTGAACATCTATCTGCGGGGAATGATTCCGCTGATCGGTTTTCGGAGCACGGAGGTGGTGTACGAGCGCCGTGAACGCCTTGCCGGGAAAAGCCATTATACGCTGAGGGAAATGCTTGGTCTGGCATTTGACGGGATCACCAGTCTGAGTATTCGTCCGATACGGATGATCGCGACGCTCGGTGTGCTTGTTTCATTCCTGAGCATTGTGCTGATCGTCTGGAGTGTTTTGCAGTTTTTTGCGGGGAATACCGTGCCGGGCTGGACCAGTCTCTGCGCGATCGTGTGTATGATCGGAGGCATACAGCTGATCAGCCTTGGCGTGATCGGAGAATATATCGGGAAAATATATCTTGAGGCGAAAGCGCGTCCGCGCTATATCATCAGCGACAGAACGGAAATGCCGCCTTTGGCAGACCGGACGGGCGGTGAGCCGGGAGACGGCGTCAACGCCGACGGCTGCGAAGCCGTGGACGCCGATGCGCCGTGATCAGTTCTGCTTAACATTCAGATAGTTCCTTCCGGAAAGCGTTTTGTTCGTGCAGAGAAGTACCAGCAGGAAGAGACAGCCTGCGAGAAAACCGGGCAGGTCAAACATCGCGGTCAGGATCAGCAGGATGATCCTCATGAATTTCAGGGCATATCCCAGTTCAAAATTCGGTTCCGTATAGTTGGCGATCGCCACGAATGCCATGTAGAGCATGACCTCTGCGTTGAACCAGCCGGATTTGACAGAAAATTCGCCGAGCACAAGACCAGCGAAAATGCTGAGCGGGGTGCTGAGCATATTTGGCGTGCTCAGGGCCGCGAGTCTCAGGCCGTCGATCGCGATTTCGAGGATCAGCATCTGGCAGACGAGCGGAATGTTGACGGTTTTCTTGACCGCGATGGAAGCCAGCGCGGATTCTGCATCAGAAGCAGAAATACCGGCGTGAGAAAGACGGTGAGGAGCAGGATCAGGATCCGGGACAGCTTCAGATACAGTGAGGTCCATGCCGGGAAATAGTAATCGTTGGCTTCCTCGATCATATCAAGGATCGAGGAGGGAAGGATCATGGCGGAGGGAGAGTTGTCCACGAGGATTGCGACCTTCCCCTCCATCAGACATGCGGCGGTCGTATCGGGCCGTTCTGTGAACTTGAATTTCGGAAACGGGTTGTACCATTTTGAGCCGATCAGCGCCTCCGCGAGACTCTGCTGGTTCATGCAGAGGTCGGAGACCTGGATGGCTTTTATTCTGTCCCGGAGACTTGTGAGCAGCTTCGGGTCCACCAGGTTGTTCATGTAGCTCAGGACAACGTCGGAACGCGAGGATTCACCGACCTCCAGCATTTCCATAACCAGATGCGGATCTCGGATCCTGCGGCGGATCAGCGCCGTATCGAATACAACGGTCTCCACGAAGCCGTCTTTGGAGCCGCGCAGGGATTTGTCCTTCTCAGGCTCGCCGACACTCCGCGCGGGATAAGTTCTGCAGTCGATCGCAATCCCGGCCTCGTAGCCGTCCACAAACAATACCGGGACGCCGGACAGGATATTGCGCAGGATCTGGTCAAAATCCACGTAGATGTCAACCTCGGCATAGGGGATCAGCTGCCAGGAAAATCCTCCGGCGTCCTGAGGCATTTCTGATTCATGAATCTTCATGAGCGAATCCATGAGCTTAAACAGCACTTCATCCTTCAGCATACCGTTCACGAGATAGAGAGCGCAGTCCCGCCCGCCGATCCGGATGTCGCGCCGGATCAGGTCGAAGCTCTCCTGAAGCGGAAGCAGCTGATCCATGAGCTGCCGATTTTCACCGATGGAACGACAGACCTTTTGATTTTCCTGCATATTGAAAGCCTCCGTATTTTAGTCATCGGCAGGAAAACCACAAAACGGCCTGTCAAAGCGCTGCCCTGCAGTGCATATTCTGCCTCTGCGTACAGAGTGCCCGAACAGCGTGCATTTTATGCATGGTTATGATTCCCCGTTCGCCACGACGGGAGTCGGACGGCGCTGGTCAAATACCTGCGACGCGAGGAACATATCGTCAATCACGGTCGTCTCGCCGAGGCTGGACTGATAGAGCATGTAGCCGTCCAGATCGATACGGCCCTGACGCACATAGTCATTGCGGATCTGCACCCAGTACGGCTGCGAACCGTCCACATTGCAGAAAAAGTTGTAACCGGCGCTCTTGAAATACTGATATTTCTCATTGTCCGGGCTGTAATCCTGCCAGTCGCCGATATCGTTGCCGTGTGCGAAGATGATCGTGTCCACCGGACCGACAATATTCTGTACATTGCTGACCCACTTCTCATTGTCGGCGCGCAGCTCGTCCACGGTCTTGTTGGTAACGCTTAAGTGTCCCCAGGTGTGGCTCGCGAATTCCCAGCCTTCGGCCTTGAGTGCCTCGGCGATCCTTGTCGCCTCCGCGATCTCTGTCTGTCGGTTGAAATCCGGGTGGGCTGCAAGCCACTGACCCTGATCATCCATCAAATTCTCCCGCAGTTCATAGTCGGCATCGGTGCGGTAGCCGAATACACCGTTGTAACCGGTCAGGGCGATCAGCCCGCGCGCGCCCTTGTAGGCTCCGTCCGGGTGCTCCGCGAGAAAGCTGTTCAGGCGCGGGACGACGTCATAATCGCCGATGTGTTCCACGCCGTCCGATGTGACGTAATGGCATTTCACGCTGCCGTTCTCATCGATGATCAGCTTGTCCGGGTATCCGGCTGCTTCGTAGGAGTGGTAGTAGCTCAGATCGTCCACGGAAAGGACGACCGGTTTCTTGTCCGGCGGGAGCATCAGAGCCGTGTTCGGAGCAAAGGATACATTGCCGTTCTCATCCGTGGACTGTACGACGAGATCTCTCAGGCGCACGAAAACATAGCCGTTGTCGTACATGGTCTGTGTGATCTTGTCAAATTCCTCGACCGTCGTCATCCAGGCGTTCATTCCGTCCACAGCCCCCTGTCCGAGCACTTCCACATTGAACGCGCGGTCTGTGTCGTTGATCAGAGAGTGGTAGAAGATGTGCGGCACTGTCGTCACGTCGACGGCAACGCAGGCGTTTTTGGAAGCTTCGATATCGGCGAGCGCGGCGCTGATCTCCGCGTTACTCTCATAGCCGGGAACAGCCTGCAGCAGGGCGATGGCGCCGTCGTAATCGTATCCGGCGGCGAGCAGCTTTGCCGCTTCGAGAGCGGAGGCTGCCTGCGCGCTGTCCGCCGGCGCTTCGGTCGCGGGCGGAGCCGGAGTTTCTGTCTGTACAGGCTCTGTCTCTGTAAGAGCTTCTGTGACCGGCTCAACGATCACGAGCTCGTCGGACGGCGTTCCGGAGCGATCCCCGGAAGAGACGGATCCTGTTCCGGCGGAATCTCTGCCGACGGGGAAATATTTAAAAGCGACAATAAACGCGGCGGCGGCTGCAGCGAGGAGGACGAGGAAAAAAACTGCCCGCTGCAAGGCGGCCTGTCTCCGGCGTTTCTGCCTCCGGCGCTTTCGCTGTTCCTCCGCCTGTTTATCCGCTTCCCCGTAATCAAGCCCCTGATCATAATTTTCGTTCATCCTGCGTACTCCTTTGCTGGTCGGTATTTCCGCGAGTATCCATGTCTTCAGTCTATCACAGTCGGGGGAATGTGGCAAATGGTTTGTTGACAGTTTCCGGAAAACTGATTATCATAAAAAGAAGAAAAATGCGGGCGGCATATGGGAGCCCGCAGGTACCGGAGGGAGGTTCCTTATCAATGAAAAAACGCATGGGGAGATTACTGCCGGAGACTTTTTTTCTGGTGATGCTGATTCTGTTTGTGTTTGCACTGCAGTCGCAGGCAGCGGCATTCTCCAGGAAAGCGCCGGAGCCCAGTGTCAGGTTCAAGGGGGATACTCTGGTGATCAGCTGGAAGAAACGTCAGGATCTGAGCGGATACGAGCTCTACAAGTGCAGCGCGAAGGGAAAGCGGGTCAGACTGCTCGAGGACACGAGTGCGCGCAAGGTCAGGATCAATGATCTGAAAGCCGGGAAGACATACTATTATCAGCTCCGCGGTTATCTCGCTGACGATGGTAACGATAGGAAATATACGAAATACAGCAAGGTTTTCAAGGTTCAGGTATACCGGAAGTCCACGCTGAAGCAGCTGCTTCTGACGGCTCTGCAGCCGGTCGGGAGCACGATGTACGTATGGGGCGGAGGATGGAACGAGGCCGATACGGGGGCAGGGATCGATGCCCGGACGATCGGAGTCAGCAGTCAGTGGAAGCGCTTTTTCAGACAGCAGAACAGCAGCTATAATTATCGCAGCACAAAATACCAGCTGCGCAACGGGCTGGACTGTTCCGGCTATATCGGCTGGTGTATCTACAACATACTGGAGACAAAGAACGGCAGACCCGGCTATGTGATGCTGGCCCAGCATATGGCGCAGAATTTCGCGACGTGCGGCTGGGGAACTTATACCCCGGCGGGAAGGATGAAGGACTATCGGCCCGGCGATATCCTGAGTACCTCATCAGGGCATGTGTGGATGGCGGTCGGGCAGTGCGCGGATGGCAGCGTGGTGATCCTTCATGCAAGCCCGCCCGGCGTGCAGCTCGCGGGCACTCCGACACCGTCCGGAAGCGCGGACAGTCAGGCGGTTGCGCTTGCGCGGCGCTACATGGAAAAATATTTCCCGGAATGGTACGGAAAATTCCCGGACTGTGCGAAGGGATCTTCCTATCTGACCGATTACAGCCGGATGCGCTGGGATCTTTCCGGCAATGTGATCATGACGGATCCGGACGACTACCGGAATATGACCGCGGACGAGATCCTGCAGGATCTGTTTGAGTCGAGATGAACGAAAGTGTTTCTTGAATTTTGCAACAATATTGTGTATGATAGAAATGTCAACAGGAAAAAACAGGTACGCGCCCCAAATTGTGTGCGTATAAGAAAAAATTCGGAGGTGTTTTATGGAGAGCAGAGCGACGAAAATTCATTCACAGGTCAACCAAAACGCGATCATCCGTGTGATCCCGGGACATTTCGCGACCAACCATTCCCACATCAACTACTATGTGGATATGACGATCATGAAGTCGAGAAAGAGCGAAGCAGCCGCGGCGGCGTCCGTGCTCGCGAGAAAGTACACCACAAGCACCTATATTGACACGATCATCTGTATGGACGGCTGCGAGGTCATCGGCGCGTACCTGGCTGACGAGCTGACAGCTTCCGGCATCATGTCGCTGAACCAGCATCAGACCATGTACATCGTCACGCCGGAGATGAATCCGGGCGGGCAGCTGATTTTCCGCGACAACATGCAGATGATGATCGACGGCAAGCACTGCATCCTGCTCCTCGCCTCCGCGACGACGGGCCGCACGATTGCCAGGGCGATCGAGTGCGTGAAATACTACGGAGGTATCGTGGACGGCGTATCCGCGATCTTCAGCGCGAGCGACTGTGTGCAGGGCATTGAGGTCAACTACATTTTCGGCGGCTCGGATCTGCCCGGGTATAAGACATATGAAGCAAAGGACTGCCCGATGTGCGCGCACAACGAAAAAATTGACGCGATCGTGAACAGTTTCGGGTATTCCAAGCTGTAGGATAAGAGAGAGTAAGATACAGGGAGATCTTCCGGGATTCTGGATATGACCTCCGGACAGTGTGGGAAAATGAAAAAAGCAATCAAAAATATCATTCTGGTCTTTCTGTGCACGCGTTTTCTTTTGTGTCCGTTGTCCGCGCATGCGAAACCTGCCGCGCTCAAGAGTACGTCCCTGAAAAATGTGACAAAAGCCGGGAGCGTGGAAGGAGAATGGGAAAAGAAGGGAAAGGAATTCCTTTTCCTCCTCACAGACGGGACATACCAGAAAAACGGATGGTTCCGGGCAGGAGAGGACATTTATTACGCGGACGAGGAAGGACACCGCGTCACAGGCTGGGTGAAATACCGGAAACGGCTCTATTATCTGGATTCGGACGGCGCGCTTCGGATCGGCTGGCTTGAGAAGAGCGGCAAGCTTTATTATTTCAAAGAGAATGGGCGGGCGGCCCGCGGGCTATGCACGGTTGACGGCGAAAGCTATTATTTCAACCGGGGCACAGGAGAGGCGATGTCCGGCTGGATTGCGATCTCGGGGGAAGACTGTTACTTTTCCGAGAAGACCTTCCGTATGAAGAAGAAGGCCTGGGTCAAAACAGACGGAAAATATTTTTACGTCGACAAGAACGGTTTTAAATGTTCCAGGGGCTGGAGAAAGATCAAAGGAAAAAAATATTATCTGGACGATGACGGGGCTCGGGTCACCGGGGAATACTGGATTGGCGACAAGAGCTATTACTTCGGGAAGGACGGCGTCTACGATCCGTCTGTCAAGGTAAAAACAGAAGTAGACCCCACGAAGCCGATGGTGGCGCTGACGTTTGACGACGGACCGGGGAAATATACAGGCAGGCTTCTGGAATGCCTGAAAAAGAATCACGCGAAAGCGACCTTTTTTATGGTCGGTTCCAGCGTGCCGAATTATAATTCGACGGTAAAGAAAATGGCGGACATGGGATGCGAGCTCGGAGCTCACTCCTACAGCCACACATATTTTACCGGATTGTCCTCGTCCGGGATCGCTTCGGAGGTTTCAAGGACGGTCAGCAATATCAGAGCCGCGGCCGGCCGGGCTCCGACGGTTTTCCGGCTTCCGTACGGAGACGGTCATTCAAACAGCCGGATACTGTCTGCGCTGGGAATGCCGTCTATCTACTGGTCGCTGGATACAAGGGACTGGGCGAACACAGGGAATCCGGGGCACACGGTCAGTGCGGTGCTCGACCATGTCAAAAGCGGAGATATCGTTCTGATGCACGATATTCACAGCTCAACGGTGGCTGCGGCGGAGACGATCATCCCGGAGCTGCGCAAGCGCGGCTATCAGCTCGTGACAGTGAGCCAGCTCGCGAAATATAAGGGAAAGACGGCGCTGCACAGCGGAACGACGTATTATCATTTTTAAGATATCTGCAGTTCTGCATGTCAGGCAGGATTGTATGCTGTAAGAAGAAAGAAGGGGCTTTGCATACCAAAAAAGTGCAGGCTCCTTTTTTGCATGGTTTGAGAATTTTTTGTCATGGAATGGATCTTCGGGACTTTCACAAAGGGTACAATATATTGCTACAGCGGGTGGAAATTTACTGAGGAAGATTGACAAAAGAAATCGGGGGGGGGTATAATCTTCGATGGTGAAAAGCAAGCTGAGACTTTACAAAATCAAGGATTGGGGGAACATTCATGAAAAGGAACAGAAAGTGCCTGACTGCATTTTTACTTGCGCTTGTGCTGAGCGTTCACACGGTGGCTGTATCCGGAGCCGTGGCGGAGTCTGGGGAGGCAGATAGAGTTTCCGGAGTAAACCAGGAGTCCCCTGTCTTCGCGGACAGTATAGAATATGGCGGCACGGATTCGGAAGGAGGACCGCTCGCAGCGGAGACTGCAGGGGAACCGGGTGCCGAGCTTACCGGGGAGCAGGATGCGTCCGATCTGGAATCGCCTGACAGCGCGGATGGAGAAGCACTTGATCCTGTGAATGGAAAGGCGTCTGACAGCGTGGACGAGGAGGCATCTGATCTTGCGGGCGATGAGATAATCGTCGATGGATCTGAGGACGATATGCCGCAGCCTCCTGAGGATGTTCTGCCAGCGTCGGAGTGCGCGGATGAGGCGGCTGCCATTTCGGCAGACAGCTCAGATCTGATCGAAGCGATCGAGGTGGTGGATGAAGCGCCCTCGCTGATATCGGATGAGGAGACCGTGGAGACGGTCGAAATGGAGATCGGCAAGAAGCTGTCGCTCTATTTTACGGAAAATTCCCGGAAGGTGCTCACATTTTCGCCGGAACAGACGGGAATCTATATCCTGAAACGGACTGAAGTGCAGGACATACCTGAGAATTATAAGATTGAAGCATGCCTGTATGAAAACGACGATGAAGACTATTTTGAAAGGTTATTCAGCGCATCCGATAGCTGGGCGTTAAAACTGGAAGCGGGAGTCCAGTATTGTTTCGAGTTGGTTCCGTTTGGGATGGATGTGGAACCGTTCGATGCTGAGTTCACATTGATCGAAGCGCCAGAAATCGCTAGTCTGGAGTGGGGACGTATACCGGCTGCGAGCGATACTTGGGGCAAGGGTGTGTTGGACGTTACAACGCTTTTGGAATATGGGAGGCAGATTTCATTAAATGTGACATATACAGATGATGCGATGGAGCCGCAGGAATTGTGGAACTGGGATGTGGATGAGGAGACGGGGAACTATGTAAAAACGACCTCGTCCGGGACACAGCTTTGCCTGCGCCTGTTCCGGAAAAGCGACGAGACGACGGTTGCGGTCGACAGTCTGCTGGACGCCGGGGAGTATCAGTTCCGGGTCTATCAGATAGATTCAGAAAGCGGCAAAGAGAACGAATGGACGGAGCTGAGAAAAGATATTATGGTCAAGTCAGGAGCTACGCCCGGGGTGACGACGCTTGAGACCGGAAAAGGCTTTGATATCAACTGCGGAGAGGGCGAGTATTATTCCGTTTTCTCCTTTACTCCGAAGGTTTCGGGGGAATATCAGCTGCGCACGGAGGGAAAAAAGGACGATCTGATCGCGTATCTGTACGGCTCTGACAAGCGCTTTCTCGAAAAGGATGAGACAGACGGGATGATCAGCCTCAGCTATGATCTGAGGAAGGGAGTGACATACTACTACCTTGTGCGCAATTGCTTCCTGTCTGATCAGGTGACGGGAGTTACCGTATATCTGGATGGCACAGATGTCATTGATATCACAGAGGCAACTGTGAGTCCCCTCACGGACAGCCCGTGGAATGTCGCGAATGTAGCGGATATGATGCGTCAGATCAAGCTGAGCGTTTCCTACGATGGCACATACAAAGGATCGGAGTCGATCACGGAATGGCAGCCGGACGCTGAGAAGGGCATTTCGTATTACTCCGCGCGTCTGTCCTGCGGGGCGACAATCCGCATGGAGCTGTATCGGGAAGAGGAGCAGGTCAGTGTGGATCAGATAGTGATGGATGAGGGTTCCTATCAGATTCGGTTTTATTCGGAGGTATATGTCGATCATGATTATGAAAAGACGGAGCTGGAAAATTTACGGCAGAATATAACTGTGTCGGGCTCGTCGACTGAGAAGGAGTTCGACAGGAGCGGTGTCGAGTCTCTCTCCCTGGGCGCCGGCGAGGCGATGATCTACAGCTATACTCCGGATACGGGAGGGTGGTATCTTCTGTATCCGGAGGGCGATGCCGTGATCACGGTGAGCCTGTATGATGAAAACAACAGGATGCTTGACAGCTCAGATTACGTGGACAACAGCAATTCGTTCGCATACAATCTGAAGGAGAATACGATTTACCGCTACAAGATCAGCGGCTGCAGCGGAAATGCGGTGAGCGCGGTGAAACTGTATCTGATTCCCGCGGTTACGGTAGCGTCGGTGGAGCTGGTGGCGCCGCCATCCTGCACGACCTTTGTGAAAGGGACGGACAAGACTGTCTCGGCGGCCGGCGCGCAGCTGAAGCTGACCTATACGGACGGAATTGACCCGGAGGTGCTTGAGTTTGGCAGTTCCAATACCATGAAGGACAGTCACGGGAATACGGTCGACTTTAATGTCCATATCAACGTGGACGGAGAACCGGGAAGCCCGGATACCCCTAATGTGGATGACCTTGGAGTCGGAGACTATTTCCTTGGTGTAGAGGTCACACAGTGTACCGGGGCTATTTTGGGAGCAAGCAGATTGAAGATCTATGTACCGATCAAGGTGACGGAAACGGAGACAGAAAAGACACCGGAAAAAGAGACGGAAAAGGCACCGGAAAAAGAGACGGAAAAGATACCGGAAAAGGAGCCGGAAAAGGCAACGGGTCAGGCTCCTGAGCCAGCTTCGCATAGTCACAGCTGGGGTGAGTGGACGGTGACAAAGCCGGCCACGGCGTTAGAGACAGGGATACAGAGCAGAAAGTGTACCGCGGGAGACGGGGCGACAGACGAGCAGACGATTCCGAAGCTTACTCCTGTACTGGAGCTTGCGGCAAACAACATTGTGCTGAAGAAAGGACAGTCTACCACGAAGCTTAAGGTCACGGAGATGGCTGCGGGAGATTTTCTCGTCTCGGCAGTCTCAAGCGACCCGAAGCTTCTGAAGGTTTCCGACATAAAAGCGAGCGGGACATTTAAGCTGAAAGCGCTGAAGACGAGCAAGAAGGCTGTGCAGCTGACGATTACGCTTAAGAGCGGGGAATCCAAAACTGTCAAGGTGAAATTGCAGCCAAATGTGGTCGTGACGAAGGCAATCAAGGGCGTCAAGAAGACGCTGACGCTGAAAGTGAAGGAAAGGGTAGCACTGGAACCGGTGATTACACCGATCACAACGCAGGACAAATTGAAATATACGTCTTCAGACAAGAAAGTCGCGACAGTCAGCAAGAAAGGTGTCATCACGGCGAAGAAAGCCGGGAAGGCAAAAATTACAGTTCAGTCGGGCAAGAAGAAAGTGACTTGTACCGTGACAGTGAAGAAATAAAAAAGAACCGCGATATCAATGACGGCAAAAGCCCCAATGGACGGCAGAATCCTCCGCTGAGGCCTTTGCCGTTTTCGTGTGTAATACGTTCTATTTGCGATCTGTTGCAGAAATCTGTTGGTATCACTTGACATTTTCAATCAGAACATCCAAAATAGAGATGTCGATTGCAGACAATTACAATGAGATAGAGCGTCTTTGGCGGTCTGTCAGTGAGATATAGAAATGAAGATACTTTAAACGAGGAGACAGCGTATGGTAGCGATCATCGATTATGATGCCGGGAATCTGAAAAGTGTGGAGAAAGCGTTTGCCTGTCTTGGAGAGAATGCGAAGATTACGAGGGATCGGGCTGAGATCCTCGCGGCGGATCACATTGTTCTGCCGGGTGTAGGCGCGTTCGGCGACGCGATGGACAAGCTGTGTCAGTATGGGCTTGTCCCGGTGATTCACGAGGCTGTGGACAGTGGAATTCCGTTTCTGGGAATCTGTCTCGGGCTGCAGCTTCTATTCGAGTCGAGCGAGGAGTCTCCGGGTGTGGAAGGATTGGGCATCTGTAAGGGGAGGATCGTGCGCATTCCAAAGACGCAGGGTCTGAAGATCCCTCATATGGGCTGGAACTCTTTGCAGTACGATCATCCGGGCAGGCTGTTTGCTGGGATCCCGGAGGGATCTTATGTGTATTTCGTGCATTCCTATTATCTGCAGGCGCAGGATGATGAGATTGTAAAAGCATCCGCGCAGTATGCGGCGCACATTCACGCCTCGATCGAGCAGGGCAGCGTGTTCGCCTGCCAGTTTCATCCCGAGAAGAGCGGAGACGTCGGCCTGGCGATCCTGAGGAATTTTATCGGGATATCGCGAGAAATTTTTGCAATATAAACTGGCGAAAGCAGGGATCAATATGTTTACAAAGCGAATCATTCCATGCCTCGATGTGCATAACGGGCGCGTGGTCAAAGGAGTCAATTTTGTGGATCTGAAGGATGCAGGGGATCCGGTCGAGATCGCCGCGGCCTACGATAAAGCCGGAGCGGACGAGCTGGTGTTCCTCGATATCACCGCGTCCTCCGACGCGCGCGACACCGTTGTGGACATGGTGCGCGAAGTGGCAAAGAAAGTATTTATCCCGTTCACAGTCGGCGGCGGCATCCGCACGGTTGACGATTTCCGCATGCTGCTGCGCGAGGGTGCGGATAA
Source organism: uncultured Lachnospiraceae bacterium (assembly GCA_947624055.1). GTDB lineage: Bacteria > Bacillota > Clostridia > Lachnospirales > Lachnospiraceae > Choladousia. Next base: position 5,274 of record CANQIW010000018.1, on the reverse strand, counting down.
GATCTCGGTCAACTCAGCCGCGATCATGAATCCGGAGCTGATCCGTCAGGCGGCAGAGAAGTTCGGACGTCAGTGTGTCGTCGTCGCGATCGACGCGAAGCGCAGAGCAGATGGGAGCGGCTGGAATATTTACAAAAACGGAGGCCGTGTGGACATGGGGATCGACGCGGTCGAGTGGGCGATGCAGGCGGACCGGCTGGGCGCCGGAGAGATCCTGCTGACCAGCATGGACTGCGACGGTACGAAAGCCGGATACGATATCGAGCTGACGCGCACAATCGCGGAGCATGTCTCGGTGCCGGTGATCGCGTCCGGCGGCGCCGGCACGATGGAGCATTTCTATGACGCGCTGACCGAAGGAAAGGCAGACGCGGCGCTTGCGGCATCGCTGTTTCACTACAAAGAGCTGGAAATCCGCGAGGTGAAGCAGTACCTGCGCAGACGGGGTGTTTCCGTGCGTCTGTGAACGCTGAATTCGAACACATACTTTATTTGCTTTGGAAAGGACAGCAAGTATGACACTGAAGGAGCTTGGCATAGGGAAGCGCGCGCGGATTACCGTTGTGGGCGGCGAGGGCGCGCTGAGACAGCATTTTCTGGATATGGGGGTGATTCCGGGCGCGGAGATCACGCTGGTGAAATATGCGCCGATGGGTGATCCGATGGAGCTTCTGATCCACGGGTATGAGCTGACGCTGCGCCTGGCGGACGCGGAGAATATTGAGATTGAGCCGTTGGGAGAGAAGAAAAACGCCAAAGCGGGGACGGATACGGCATCGATATCTGGACAGGGGCAGCAGGCGCTAAACGGATATGGAAAGCAGACTGCGGCATCTCTCCGGCAGGAGCGCACGCCGCACCGCTATGCGGAGCATCCGGGACTCGGCGAAGGCGGGCGCTACCATGTGAAGGCGGATGAAAACCCGCTCCCCGAGGGCGCTGTACTGACGTTTGCGCTGGCGGGCAATCAGAACTGCGGCAAGACGACGCTCTTCAACCAGCTGACCGGTTCAAACCAGCATGTCGGCAATTTCCCGGGCGTGACAGTGGACCGCAAGAGCGGCGCGATCAAGGGATATCCGAACACGGAAATCACAGATCTGCCGGGGATCTACTCGATGTCTCCATATACAAGCGAGGAAATTGTCAGCAGACAATATATCATCAATTCGAAGCCGACCGGTATCATTAATATTGTGGACGCGACGAATATTGAGCGAAATCTGTATCTGACGATGCAGCTTATGGAGCTGGACACGCCGATGGTGCTCGCTCTGAACATGATGGACGAGGTGCGCGGCAACGGGGGCTCGATCTACATCAATGATATGGAGCGCATGCTCGGCATCCCCGTGGTGCCAATCTCAGCAGCGAAGAATGAGGGCGTGGACGAGCTGATCCGGCACGCGGTTCATGTGGCGCAGTATCAGGAGCGCCCGGGTCGGACAGATTTCTGCAGTCAGGATGAAGACGGCGGCGCGGTACACCGCTGCCTGCACGGCATCATGCATCTGATCGAGGATCACGCGAAAGCGGCCGGGATTCCCGTGCGTTTTGCGGCGACAAAGCTTGCCGAGGGCGATGAGAGGGTTCTGAAGCTGCTTGATCTCTCACAGAACGAGCAGGAGATGATCGAGCATATTATCTGCCAGATGGAGGAGGAGCGCGGACTGGATCGTTCGGCTGCAATCGCGGATATGCGCTTTGACTTTATCCGGAAGCTGGTGGACGAGACGGTCGTCAAGCCGCGGGAGAGCAAGGAGCATTTGCGCAGCAGCCGGATTGACCGCATCCTGACGGGAAAATACACGGCAATTCCTGCCTTTGTCGGCATTATGGCGCTGATTTTTTACCTGACTTTCAATGTGATCGGGCTCTGGCTGCAGGGGATTCTGGAAACCCTCATTGACCATCTCACACAGGCGACGGACGCGCTGCTGACGTCCTGGCACATAAACGCAGCGATTCATTCGCTTGTGATCGATGGGATCTTTAGCGGCGTCGGGACAGTGCTTAGCTTCCTGCCGATCATTGTAACGCTGTTTTTCTTCCTCTCCCTGTTGGAGGATACCGGATATATGGCTCGCGTCGCCTTCGTGATGGACAAGCTTTTGCGCAAGATCGGTCTGTCCGGCCGCAGCATTGTGCCGATGTTGATCGGTTTCGGCTGCACTGTGCCCGGCGTCATGGCGAGCCGGACGCTGCCCTCTGAGCGCGACCGCAAGATGACGATCATGCTGACGCCGTTTATGAGCTGTACCGCGAAGCTGCCGATCTACGGCTTCTTCACGGCGGCCTTTTGTCCGCAGTACGCCGCGCTCGTGATGGTCGGCCTGTATTTTCTCGGTATCATTGTCGGCATCATCGTGGCGATGATCTCTAAAAATACGGTGTTCAAGGGGGAGGCCGTTCCGTTTGTCATGGAGCTTCCGAACTACCGCATGCCGGGCGCGAAGAACGTTGCGCAGCTTCTCTGGGATAAAGCGAAGGATTTCCTCCAAAGGGCGTTTACTGTAATTTTTGTCGCGACGATCGTGATCTGGCTTTTGCAGAATTTCAGCCTGCAGCTCAGCATGGTGACTGATTCGCAGGATAGCATCCTCGCGGTGATCGCCGGGGTCATAGCCCCGATCTTCGCGCCGCTCGGCTTCGGCGACTGGAGGATCTCCACATCACTGATCGCGGGCTTCATGGCGAAGGAGAGCGTGGTCTCCACGATGACGGTGCTCTTCGGGAGCACAGCAAACCTGCAGGCGGTGCTGACGCCGCTCTCGGCCGTATCTCTGCTTGTATTCTGCCTGCTGTACACGCCTTGTGTGGCGGCAATTGCTTCCGTGAAGCGTGAGCTTGGCGCACGTTGGGCGGTACGTGTCGTCCTGCTGCAGTGCGCGATCGCGTGGGTGTGCGCGTTTCTTGTACATCTGGTGGGAAGCCTGGTGCTGGGGTTATTGTGACAGAAAGGATTTGGTGAAATGGCACAGAAAACAAACGTGATGCGCGTGCTTGAGCAGAAGAAGATCGCGTATAAGGCGCATGATTACTCCGCAAGCGGAGAGACAAACGGCGTCGAGGTGGCGCGGCTGCTGGGCGAGGACGTGCGGCAGGTGTTCAAGACACTGGTCACGGTCGGCGCGTCAAAGCAGCACTATGTGTTCGTGATCCCCGTAGCGGAGGAACTGGATCTGAAGAAAGCCGCCGCAGCCGCCGGGGAGAAGAGTATTGCGATGGTCAAGTCAAAGGAACTGCTTCCACTGACCGGCTATGTGCACGGAGGCTGTTCCCCGATCGGAATGAAGAAAGTGTTTCCGACGTTTGTAGATGAGAGCGCCGGAACGCTGGATAAGATCCTGTTCAGCGGCGGAAAAATCGGATTCCAGGTGGAGATCGCGTTCAAAGACTTGGAAAAGGTAGTTGCGTTTAAGCTGGCGGATCTGACGAAATCATGATATACTTATGAACAGAATAAATCCCTTAATGTAAGGAGGGCGATTCCATGTTTCCGAAAGTAGTTCAGGTGTTACCAGAGAGAGACTATTCTGTGTTCATATATTTTGAAGATGGAAAGATTACGAACTAAAGATAAATGCGAAAGGAAAGATACCTATGCCGGCGATTTCGAACGATTGGCTTGCTCCGTTGAAGCCGGAGTTTGGCAAGCCTTATTATGCAAAACTATATAAAAAAGTGAATGAAGAATATCGAACGGCGGTAATCTATCCGCCCGCGGACGACATTTTCAATGCGTTTGCGTTCACGCCGCTTGCTGAGGTGAAGGTCGTGATCCTTGGGCAGGATCCGTACCACGAGCCGGGGCAGGCGCACGGGCTGTGCTTCTCTGTGAAGCCGGATGTGGAGATCCCGCCGTCGCTTGTCAACATCTACCAGGAGCTGCACGAGGACTGCGGCTGCTACATCCCAAATAACGGCTATCTGACGAAATGGGCGAAGCAGGGCGTGCTGCTTTTGAACACGGTGCTGACTGTGCGCGCGCATCAGGCAAACTCACACCGTGGCATCGGCTGGGAGGAGTTTACCGATGCGGCAATCCGGATTCTGAATGAGATTGACCGCCCGATCGTCTTCATCCTATGGGGACGTCCGGCGCAGATGAAGAAAGCCATGCTGAACAATCCGAAGCATCTGATCCTCGAAGCCCCGCATCCGAGCCCGCTGTCCGCGTACCGCGGTTTTTTCGGAAGCCGTCCGTTCTCCAGGACGAACAAATTCCTGGAGCAGCACGGGATTGCGCCGATCGACTGGCAGATTGAGAATGTGTGAACAGGAATTGACGCAAATGGAAAAATGAGTTAAAGTAAATCCATAGAATATTCTGCATGATTTCAGAGAATACTCTATGGATTCACCTCGTCGGCGGTTATGGCAAGCGCCGCTGAGGTGACAATGTACGGGACAGCGGTGAAGCTGAGATGATTGATCCGGTGAATGAAACAAACCAGCCGTCTTTTACAATGACGGCGAAAATAACAAATTTTTTTTGCAATTAAAAACAGGAGGTACCAGAATGAATGATGTATTGAAAGCAATCAACGATCGTTTTTCGACGCGCGGCTACACAGAGGAGAAGCTGACGAAAGAGGAGATTGAGACGCTGGTGAAAGCGGGTCTTCAGGCGCCGACCGCCGCGAACAAACAGGAAATTCACATTACGGTGATCGAGAAGGGCAACCCGGTGCTGGGAGAGATCGAGGATACCAAGAACGCGGGCAAGACCACGCCGGCAAATTTCTATTATGACGCGCCGGTCGTGATGATCTTAAGCGGCGACAGCAATTTCTACTGGAGTCCGGTAGACGCCGGAATCGCTGTGGAGAATATGGCTCTGGCGGCGGAAGGCCTCGGCCTTGGCAGTCTGATCATCGGCTGCATCAAGGATGCCCTGCGCGGTGAGAAAAAGGATTATTTCGCGAAAGCGCTGCATTATCCGGAGGGCTATCAGTATGAGATCGCGATCGCGTTCGGACACAGGGCGACGAGCAAGGAGCCTCACACATACGACTGGGACAGCCATGTGACGATGCTGTGAAAGGAATGAGGCCGTTCCAGGACAAAGTGGAATGGAATAATTTCCTGTAATCATGGTTGTTCTGTCTCCGCTTGCGGGCATTTTGTTTTCGCGGTGGTGAGCAGGAATCGTCAACTTGTATCCTGTTCCCTACAAGTATTCGATTCTGACTCAGGAGTATTGTACTTTACAGCATTCTCCGAAAACAGCGCCGCCAATGATCAGAACAGCTCCCAGTATCTGCAGCGGGG
>CANQIW010000017.1 GCA_947624055.1 uncultured Lachnospiraceae bacterium | reverse complement strand
ACGTGAGGATCAGGATCGCCGGAACCATCGCCTTGAAACCTTCCGGAATGCAGTCCATGCACTTGCGGAAGGACAGCACCTTGCGGAACATGTACATGATGACCGTGATAACCAGGCCAAAGAAGCTGCCGAGCGCCAGACCCACCGACGCGTCGCTCTGCGAGAACGCCGTGATGAAATCCGTGCCGCTGAAGAATCCGCCCGTGTAGATCATGCCGATCACACAGCAGACGATCAGGCTGATGATCGGGATCAGGAGATCTTTCACCTGCCCGTTCTTCGGCTCTGCCTCTTTTTCGTCATTGGTCGCGTACGGGCTCTTGCCCGTCGTGAACAGGTCGCCTTTGAGCGCGTTCTTCTCGTGCTTCGCCATCGGGCCGAACTCGCATTTCAGGAGCACCATGCCCACCATCATGACGATCGTCAGCAGCGCGTAGAAGTTGTACGGGATCGCGCGCACGAAGACGCTCAGGCCGTCCTCGCCCTCCACGAATCCGCTGACCGCCGCCGCCCACGAGGAGATCGGGGCGATGATGCAAACGGGCGCCGCCGTCGCGTCGATCAGGTACGCCAGCTTCGCGCGGGAGACATTGTGCTTGTCCGTCACCGGACGCATCACGCTGCCCACGGTCAGGCAGTTAAAATAGTCGTCGATAAAGATCAGAACGCCGAGCACAACCGTCGCGAGCTGCGCGCCCACGCGCCCCTTGATGTGCTCGCTCGCCCAGCGCCCGAAGGCCGCCGAACCGCCCGCGTTGTTCATGAGGCTCACCATGGATCCCAGGATCACCAGGAACACGAGGATGCCTACGTTGTACGGATCGGAAAGCACGCTGATGATGCCGCCCGTGAAGATATGTACCACAGATTTCTCCACATGGAAGTTGCAGTTGAGCAGCGCGCCCACCAGGATACCGACGAACAGCGAGCTGTACACTTCCTTCGTGATCAGCGCCAGCGCGATCGCCACGACCGGCGGCACGAGCGCCCACACGGTCGCGTAGGTCGACGGATGCGCCGCCTCCTCGACCTCCTCCGCAAGCGCGGTCAGCGTGCCGAGCGACATCAGCAGGAACGCCGTCAGCGCCGGGATGATCGCCGGACTCGGGTGTCTTCTTTTTGCTTTCATTTGTTTTTCTCCTTCCTTTCCCAATGTTTTTGCTTTCCCAAAGTTTCTTTCTTCGCCTCTCTCCTCTGTCATCTTCACATTCCGCAATCGATTTTTCCGCTCGCTTCAGCACATAGGCCGCAGGAATCTCCTCCGCCCCGCGCTTCGCATTATGTTTTGATTTTAACAGACTTTTAACGGAAATACAACGTTTTTAAGAGTTACAGTACAATAACTCCTGCGCTCTCACTTCAGATAATACTTCCGGTACTCGCTCGGCGAGCAGCCCCGATACTGCCGGAACACCCGGTTGAAGGTGGAAATACTCTTGAAACCGGCCTGATAGGAGATCTCCGTGATGCTCTTGTCCGGGTCGGACAGAAGCAGCCGTGCCTTCTTAATCCTCTGCAGCGCCAGGTATTCCACAAAATTATAATTTGTGAACTGCTTGAAGATGCGGGAAAAATAGCAGACGCTGAAGCCGGCCTGCGCGGCGGCGGATTCCAGCGTGAGCTCATGCCCGCAGTTGTCGATGATATAGCTGCAGGCAGCCCTGATCTTCTCAAAGGCTCTGCCGGCGCCGGCAGAAGAAGGATTGCCCTCCTCTGGAACAATGTTTTTGATGTAGTTCCCGAAGTCCATGAACATCTCGTACAGGCAGATCACCATCTGTACCTCGGAGAATGTGCCTTTGCTTTCCCGAACGGAGAGCATATGTCTGATATGGGCCATGACCCGCCGGGCCAGCTCCGGCTCCTCCCCGCCGGAGATTCTGTGATAATTCCGGAAGAAATGGAAAAACGGCTTAAAGTCGGACAGATCGTCGAACAGGGTCACGGGAAACTGTATGCCGATCAGTTTGCCGCTCATGTTCCTGACAGTCTCATGCATCTCACCGGGCCAGATGAACAAAATGTCTCCCGGACTCATTCGGTAAACGGCCTGATTGACCTGCAGTACCGGCAGATCATCCGTATCCCTGTTCTCGTCCGAATCCTCCGGCCAGACCGCGATCTCCACATGGTTGTGCCAGTGAAGCGGAAAGGATTGCGGAAAATCATCCGCGCTGATTACATTCACCGCTCCGTTGTAATATATATTTTCATGAGAGCTCTTTCTTTGCATTTTTTGTCATCTCCCCGTAAAAACCACGAAATTCATCCGTGCTGTACTCCGCGGTTCGCCCTGTTCATTCTGTGCCCGGTCAATCCATAGGCAATCTGCTGCCGGCCTGCACGGGCATTCTCTTCCGCCGCGCCTTCCCTGCACAAAGCTTAACGGACTATGCGCAAAAAATCAAGCGGAAAATGACAAAAAATAAGAAAAAACGGGATTGCCAAAACCTCGGCAACCCCGTTTCCTGATTCATTTTGTAATCGGCGATCAGTTGTTGATCAGCTTCTCCTCATCGTTGTTCCAGCTGTACAGCTTGCGCACTTCCTCGCCGATCTTCTCAGCCGGATGCTCAGCGGCAAGCTTGCGCATCGCCTTGAAGTGTACCTGTCCGCCAGCCGGGGACATATCCAGAAGGAAATCCTTCGCAAACGTGCCGTCCTGGATGTCGCTGAGGATCTTCTTCATCGTCTTCTTCGTCTCCTCGGTGATGATCTTCGGACCGGTCACATAGTCGCCGTACTCAGCCGTGTTGGAGATTGAATATCTCATACCCGCAAAACCGGACTGATAGATCAGGTCGACGATCAGCTTCATCTCATGGATGCACTCGAAGTATGCGTTTCTCGGATCATAGCCCGCCTCAACCAGCGTCTCGAAGCCTGCCTGCATCAGCGCGCAAACGCCGCCGCAAAGCACTGCCTGCTCGCCGAACAGGTCGGTCTCCGTCTCGGTACGGAACGTCGTCTCCAGAACGCCCGCGCGCGCGCCGCCGATTCCCAGCGCATATGCCAGAGCCATATCCAGGGCCTTGCCTGTGGCATCCTGATGAACCGCTACCAGGCACGGAACACCCTTGCCCGCCTGATACTCGCTTCTCACCGTGTGGCCCGGTCCCTTCGGGGCGATCATCGTCACATCCACATCCGCAGGCGGAACGATGCAGCCGAAATGAATGTTGAAGCCGTGTGCGAACATCAGCATATTGCCGGCCTCGAGGTTCGGCTCAATGTCCTTCTTGTACAGAGCGGCCTGCTTCTCATCGTTGATCAGGATCATGATGATATCCGCCTGCTTCGCGGCCTCCGCAGCCGTGTAGACCTTGAAACCCTGCTGCTCTGCCCTCGCCCAGGATCTGGAGCCCTCATACAGGCCGATGATCACATTGCAGCCGGACTCCTTCAGATTCAGCGCGTGCGCATGTCCCTGGCTGCCATAGCCGATGATCGCGATGGTCTTGCCTTCCAGCAGGGACAGATTACAATCCTTCTGGTAGAAAATTCTTGCGTTGTTCATTTTGATTCGCCTCCATTTAAATTATGATAAAATGTGTTGTCATACAACTCACTTGCTTATGCGACAACTATTATATCCGATTTCATCCATATGTCAACAATACATTCTCGCTGCCGGATGAAAATGGCAAAAACTGAGAACTAACTGACAAAGCATAGTTAGTCTCCGTCAGCAATAATGATTATAATCTCACTATATCCTTCCCGGACAGGTCGTCCAGGGGCAGAGTTCCGCGCCCGGCTCCTGCCGGGAAAGACCCGAATTCAAAGGAAAGGAGAACTCACATGAAAAAATACGAAGATCTGTCTCACAGGAAAGCCAAATGCCTGCTTCACGTCACAGACCGGCAGGGGAATCCCATAGCTAACGCCAGCCTCCGGCTGAAGCAGACCAGACATGAATTCCTGTTCGGCTGCGGCGCGTTTGATTTTATGGCGTATGTGAACGCGGCGGATCCGGCAAACGCCGCCGACCCGTCAGAGTCCGCGCAGCAGGCAAACGCCGCCCTGAAAGACCGGATTGATAAATGGCTCGCATTGTACAACTACGGCACGCTGCCGTTCTACTGGGGAAGATTTGAGCCAAAGGAGGGCAATCCCCAGACGAAAAGCCTGCTGCGGACCGCCCGTTTTCTGAAGGAACACCATGTGACCGTAAAGGGGCATCCGCTCTGCTGGCACACCGTCTGCGCGGACTGGCTGATGAAATATGACAATCAGACCATTCTGGAAAAACAGCTCCGCCGGATCCACCGTGAGGTGTCCGCCTTCCGCGGCACGATCGATCTGTGGGATGTGATCAACGAAGTAGTGATCATGCCGATCTTTGACAAATATGACAATGCCGTCACACGGATCTGCAGGGATCTCGGCCGGGTCGGCATCGTCAAGGAGACCTTTGCCGCGGCCAGAGCGGCCAACCCTGGTGCGCAGCTTCTGATCAACGATTTCAATACCTCCATCGCGTACGAGATCCTGATCGACGGCTGTCTGCAGGCAGGTGTTCCGATCGACACCATCGGGATCCAGTCCCATCAGCATCAGGGCTACTGGGGCGCCGAGAAGCTTGAGGAGGTTCTGGAGCGCTACGAACATTTCGGCCTTCCGATCCACTTTACTGAGAACACGCTTGTATCCGGCAGCCTGATCCCGCCTGAGATCGAGGATCTGAACGATTTCCAGGTGACGGAATGGCCCTCCACTCCCGAGGGGGAAAAGCGCCAGATGAGGCAGACGGAAGAAATGTATCGGATCCTGTTCGCGCATCCGCAGGTAAAGGCTATCACCGGCTGGGATTTCGCGGACGGCGCCTGGCTGAACGCGCCCAGCGGCGTGATCCGCAAGGACAATTCCATCAAACCTGTCTACGAAATGCTGCGGCATCTGATCAGGGAAGAATGGTGGACAGACTGCGAAATTCGCACCGACGCGAACGGCTTCGCGGAAGCGGAAGGCTTCAAGGGCGATTATCTGCTGGAAGCGGGCGGTCAGAGCGCGGCGCTGAAGCTGACCGACGGCCTGCGGGAAGCGCAGATCGTACTGGAGCCATGCACTCCCTGAGCGGAAAGCACAGATTGTACCGGAGTCGTGCACTCCCTGAGCGGAAAGCACAGATTGTACCTAGCGAAGGCTTTGTGAAACCAGGCGTTTATTCCCCTGACTGCGCGATCGGATCCCTGCGTGACAGCATGGCAATTGTCTCACAGTGCTGCGTCTCGCAGAACAGATCCACGCAGGTCATCCGCTCCAGACGGTATCCGCTCTCCAGAAACAGCTTCAGGTCTCTCGCCAGACTTGTCGGCTTGCAGGAAATATAGACAAGACGCTCTACGCCGTAGTCGATGATCTTCGCGAGCGCCCTCGGGTGGATACCGTCGCGGGGAGGATCCAGAATGATAAAGTCCGGGCGCTCCTGAAGCTCATCGATGACCTTCAGCACATCCCCGGCGATGAATTCACAGTTCGTCAGGCCGTTGCGCCTCGCGTTCCCGCGCGCGGCCTCGACGGCCTCCTCCACGATCTCCACACCGATCACCCTGCGCGCGACCGGCGCGATGAGCTGGGCGATCGTGCCTGTCCCGCTGTACAGATCGAACACGGTCATATCCTTCGTGCTGCCGACATAATCCCGCGCCGCGCTGTAGAGTACTTCCGCGCCGCGGGAATTTGTCTGGAAAAAAGAAAACGGCGTGATCTTGAACGTCAGCCCGAGAATCGTCTCACAGAAATGATCCCGCCCGAAGATCAGGCGGCTCTCATCGCTTCGCACAACGTCCGCGAGCGAATCGTTCGTCATGTGCAGGAAGCCGATGATCTTCCCCTGTAAAATGGAATCCGGCGAAGGGTTCTCCCTGCGGCAGGAATTTTCTTCAGGCCTGCTGCCATACCCGGAAAGCGCCTGCAGCTTTTCCCCGAGCGGCGCGAAATCATGCTGCTCCTGACTGGTCGTCACAAGGCAGACCAGAATCTCGCCGGTCGTCTCCGCGCGGCGCACCAGCAGGTGCCGCAGATAGCCCTGATGGCTCATTTTATGGTAGTAGGAAAAGCGCTGCGCGCGGCAATATTCCAGCACCGCCCGCACGATCCGGTTGAAATCCTCATGCACGATCGCGCAGTCCGTCACCTGAAGGACGTCGTAGGTGCTGCCCTTCTTATGCAGACCGAGCACGAGCGGCCCATCCTTGTACTCATCCCCGAACGAAAATTCCATCTTGTTGCGGTAGGCAAACTCCCGCGGGCTGCCCTTGATCCCATCAAAAACATAATCCGGCTCCGGCAGCTCGCCCGAAACGGCCTGCCCGTCGGCAGCGGACGCTCTCACCTGTCCCGCCTCGACCAGCACCGGCTCGATCAGCGCGCGCACCTGCGCGCTCTTCATGGCAAGCTGCTCCTCATAAGTCATCGTCTGGTACATACAGCCGCCGCAATCCGGGAAAAGGCTGCACGCCGGAGCCCGCAGCTCGAGCGGAGACGGCTCAAGCACTTCGAGCAGCCGACCCTCCGCCCTGTTTCCGCGCTTCTTATTGATCATGAGACGGATCCTCTGACCCGGTATCGCATTCTTGACGACGACCCTGCCCTCCTCTGTACGGACGATCCCCCTGTTCGGAAAATCCACGCGCTCGACCACGCCCTCAGTTATCTGCCCTTTTTTCATGTTAGTCTCCATTCCTCCACCCTTACGCCGGCGGCACAAACAGCAATGAGAAGGAGCGTCTTCCTGTCGCCCCTCTCATCCGATAAAAAGAGCCCCGCAAAATATGAGAACCTACTTTGCGAAGCTCCTCTGTTGCCCTGACAGATCCGCTGCCATTCTGATAAAGCTCTTACCGATATACGCACAGAGGCGATCTGCCTCCTGTCATCCTGCAGCGTCAGGCTTATTCCTCATCTGATTTTTCTTCCTCTTCAGGATCCTTCTCCCCGGCAGCCTCCGGCTTAACGGCCTCTTTTGCGCCGTCCTCCTTCTCCTCGTCCATCTCCGGGAAATCGTCGTCCTCGAAGAAATCCTCGAAGTCATCGTCAAAATCATCCTCAAAATCCTCGAGATAGTCCGGAGCAAAATAGCGGTAAACCGCATATGCGATACCTGCGACAGCCGCTACCGCACCGATAACCGCAAGAACCCAGAGTACTGTATTTTTCCGCTTCTCGTCCTCTCTTTTCTGTAATGCCGCAAGAAACTCATCAAATTTATTCATATTTCGCACTTCCTTTCTATGAAATTTCCATTTGTTTTCTGTTAGTATATCACAGCCCCGCCCATTTTACTATATTAATTTTCAAAAAATTCAGCCATGCCAAAACCACAAAACAGACCATGCAGATTTGTCTGCAATGGGCTGGATTTGTGGTTTTGCAGATGTGCGGAACGCACATCAAGCCACAGACACAAGCCTCGAAGAGGCGAGTGGCTGCGCCAGCAGACGCGTCTGTGGCATGGCAGGGCTGACACGAACGGTTATATCTTCACCAGCTTCGCGAACGACGCGAACATCTTCTTCTGCCCGACGCGGTCGAATTCAACAGTGACCTCATAATCCCTTCCGCCTTCCACGATATCCTGCACTGTGCCGTCTCCGAATTTGATATGCCGCACGCGGTCACCGACCCCATAGTCCGGCGCCTGCCCCTTCTTCACCTGAAACTGCTGCGGCACGAACACCTTCGCACGGAACGCTTCGCGCGCCTGCTGATACGCCGTCTGATTCTGTGCTCTCGCCGGGCGCTCCGGCTGCCTCGTCTCCTGAAAGCTGTCCTGCTTCGCCAGCATCTCGTCCGGGATGTCCTCCACAAAGCGCGACACCTTGCTGTAATGGGTCTCGCCGCGCACCATCCTCTGCCGGGCGCTCGTGAGCGTCAGCTCCCGCTTCGCACGCGTGATCCCCACATAGCAAAGCCTGCGCTCCTCCTCGATCTCCGACGGATCCTCCGAGGAAATGCTCAGATAGCTCGGGAACAGCCCTTCCTCCATGCCGACGAGAAAAACGACCGGGAATTCCAGCCCTTTCGCACTGTGCAGCGTCATCAGCACCACATGATCCGGGTTTTCCTCGAGGCCGTCGATGTCCGCGACCAGCGCTACTTCTTCGAGGAACATGTCCAGGAGCGACTGTCTTCTCTCCTCGGGCTCATCCTCTCCGCCGGATGCTTCGTCTCCGCCGGGCTCTTCTTCCCCTCCGAACTCCTCGTCAAAGGCGGCCGCCTTGCTCAGAAGTTCGTCGATGTTGGCAATGCGCTCCTCGGCCTCCTCGCTGCCCTCCGCCTCCAGCTCCTTCACGTAGCCGGTCACCTCCAGAATATCCTCAATCAGCTCTTTTATCGTGTAAAATTTCGCCTTGCTGCGGAACGTCCGGATCAGATCGACAAAGCCGCGCATCTTCAGCCCCGTTCTTCCGACGCCCGGAATTTTGTCCGCGTCCTTCAGCGTCTCATAGAAGCTTGCCCCGCGCGCGATCGCATACTCCTGCACACGGCTGACAGACGCCTGTCCGATGCCGCGCTTCGGCACATTGATGATCCTTCGCACCGCCAGATCGTCCTCCGCGTTCGCGATCGTCTTCAGGTAGGCCAGAATGTCCTTGATCTCTCTTCGCGCGTAGAAATTTACGCCGCCCACGATCTTATAAGGAATGTTTGCCAGCAGAAATTTTTCTTCAAACAGGCGCGACTGGGCGTTCGTCCGGTACAGCACCGCGCAGTCTCCGTACCTCCACTCGCCGCCCCGCATCTTCCCCGCGATCGTCTCGGCGACGTACTCCGCCTCCTCGAAGCCGTTCATAAACTGGCGGAATTTCACCTTCTCCCCGTCCGGATTCTCGGTCCAGAGCTTCTTGCTCTTGCGCCCCACGTTGTGCCGGATCACCTCGTTCGCCGTGTCCAGAATGCTCTGCGTCGAGCGGTAATTCTGCTCAAGACGGATCACCTTCGCATCCGGAAAATACTCCTCAAAATTCAGGATATTGCCAATGTTCGCGCCGCGGAACTTGTAGATCGACTGGTCGTCGTCACCCACAACACAGAGGTTGCGGTATTTCGACGCGAGCAGGCTGACCAGCTTAAACTGCGCCAGATTCGTGTCCTGATACTCGTCCACCAGAATAAAACGGAAGCGCTCCTGATACGACTCCAGCACCTCCGGGACACGCTGAAAGAGCTCGACCGTCTTGCAGATCAGATCGTCGAAGTCCAGCGCATTGTTGCTCTTCAGCTGCGCCTGATATTCCCGATACACTTGCGCGACCTTCTGCATCCTGAAATCGCCCTGCACCTTCAGCGCGTACTCCTCCGGCCCCGTCAGCTCGTCCTTGGCCGACGAGATCGCGCTCAGGAAAAAGCGCTCCCGGAAAATCTTCGTATCCACCTCAAGGCGCTTGCAGACCTCCTTGATCACGGTCTTCTGGTCGTCCCCGTCGTAGATTGTAAAATTCGTGCTGTAACCGATCAAATCTATGTACCGCCGGAGGATCCGGACACAGGTGCTGTGGAATGTGGATACCCAGACGCTCCCGACGCTCCCGAGCATCCGCTCCACGCGCTCCCGCATCTCGCCCGCCGCCTTGTTCGTGAACGTGATCGCCAGAATGTTCCAGGGATTCACGCCCTCCTCCTCAATCAGGCGCGCGATCCGATGCGTCAGCACCCTCGTCTTGCCGGAGCCCGCCCCGGCCAGGATCAGAAGCGGTCCCTCAAAATGGCGCACCGCCTCGCACTGCTGCGGATTTAAAGAATCGTATATATTCATGCTCTCTCATCCTTATCTGTTATCATATTTTATAAAATGTCCCGCACTCCGGCACGCAAGATACGGGACTGCCGACCTCGCGGCAGGAAACTCACTCGTCGAACTCCGCGACCACCGTGTAGCCGCTCTCATCGGTGCGAACCTCGACGACGACACCCTCCCGCGCCGTCAGCCGTTCGCGGTTCTCATAGTTCGCGGACATCGCGACCGCCGGCTCGATCGTGTAATACCAGCTGAAGGGCAGCACGCCCTCCGAGACCGTGATCTCGTCGCCGGGCTTCACCAGCCCCTCCCGCTCCATCTTGAATTCCATTCTGCGCATATTCCCACTTCCTCTGTCTTCGCGGTCTTCCCAGACGTCTCCTGTGAATCCCGCATCTGCCCTTTATTCTACCCGATACCCCCTGCACTTGCAAGCGCAAAGTTCCTCTTGCTATCTTTTTGCAAAAACTTTATAATAAAGGCAGTTGTTCCGCCAGATCAGAACACAGTACCGGAACAGCCTTATCCGGACAAATGAGAGGGGTTATACATGGATCAGAAATGTACAAAACTACTCAGCGATATCCTCAAGCAGATGGCGAGCACCGACCAGATCCGTCTCTCGGATATTCCGAATATCGATCTGTATATGGATCAGGTGACGCACTTCATGGAAGATCATCTGCAGAGTTCCAGACGTTATGAGGATGACAAGATCCTCACGAAGACCATGATCAACAACTACGCGAAAAACAAACTGCTGCCTCCCCCGGAGAAGAAGCGCTACTCCCGGGAGCACATGATCGTGCTGATCTTTATCTATTATCTCAAGGGATTTCTGCCGCTCAACGACATTCAGACGATCCTGAAGCCTGTGACGGACCGTTTCTGGGGCTCGGACAAGCCTTTCAATATCCAGGATATCTATGAGGAGATCTATTCCATAGAGAAGGAGCAGATCGGCGGAACGATCCGCAGCGTGACGGACAGCTACCACAAGGCGACGCACTCATTCACAGACGTCCCGGAAAAGGATCGCGAATTCCTGCAGTTCTTCTGTTTTATCTGTCTGCTGAGTCTGGATATTTATCTGAAAAAAGAAGTGATAGAGAAAATGATCGACGCCTTGAATACAGACGACGATACAAAATAGCCCGCCCGGTATCTTTCCCGCTGCTTCTCCGGAAGCAGCGCCGCATTTTCAAAAATGTCCTGAAAGCCCGGGCGGATTCTTCCCCGGCACTTTGCTCTGCAGCGGAAAAGCTGTATTATTTCTCCTGTCTGCCGTCAAGCCGCGAAAATACCATGTCATAACCGTCGTTCCCGTAATTCAGCGAGCGGTTCACCCGGCTGATCGTCGCCGTGGAAGCCCCGGTCTTTTCCGCAATCTCCAGATACGTCTTCTTCTCCTGAAGCATGCGCGCCACCTCATAGCGCTGCGAAAGGGAAAGCAGCTCGTTCACCGTACACACATCCTCAAAAAACAAATAGCACTCTTCCTTGTCCTTCAGACACAAAATCGCCTCAAACAACGCGTCTACCGCTTCTGTCCTGACCTTCTTGCTCATAACCCAACCTCTCCTGTAATGATCGCGGCATAACCCTCTGAATTCTCACCGGAAAGTCATGCCGAAAACCTCTCTGCTGTTTTTATAATTTTAGCACTTTGCTTTAGTACTGTAAAGTGTTTTCTCAAAAATCAGGCACACTGTCCACGGCAGCCGGCATCCGATGCCCGCGGCAGGACGCCCGCATTGCGTCGCCGCGAAAAAGAAGGCCCCGAACGGATCGAAGCCTCCTTCCGCGTACCCGCAAAAGGCGAAAATTTCCTGATCCTACCGCTCAGCCGCCGCCTCGGCGAACTCCGTCGTCACCAGCTCCTCATACGGCACACGAGCCTCGAGCTCGCCCGCGCTCTCCAGAATATCCTGCAGAAGCTCAAAGCTCTCCTTTTCGAAGATCAGATCTTCTTTCCATGTGTCCTGTTCATAGTAGCGCGTCACGATCGCCGTGATCGTGTCGACGTCCGTCTCCTTAAACTGTGGCGCGATCGTCTCTGCGATCTCCTCCGGCGTATGGCTGTTCACGTAATCCATGCCCTTCTGAAGCGCGTTCGTGAACGCCTGGATCACCTCCGGATGCTCCTCGAGATAGTCGGATTTCGCACAGTACGCCGTGTACGGCACATAGCCGGAGTCCATGCCGAGGGAAGCCACAACGTAGCCGGCGCCCTCCTGCTCAAGCGTGGTCGCACCCGGTTCGAATTCGACGGTGAACTCTCCCTGACCGCCGGAGAACGCCGCCGCGGTCGAGCCGAAGTCGATCGACTGGTCAATGTTCACGTCCTTCTCCGGATCGATCCCGTTCTGCTTCAGGATATACTCGAAGACCATCTCCGGCATGCCGCCCTTCCGGCCGCCGAGCACATCCCTGCCCTTTAAGTCTCCCCAGCTGAAATCCGGCAGCTCCTCACGCGCCACAAGGAAATTCCCGGCCCGCTGCGTGAGCTGCGCGAAATTGACCGGAGCGTCCGCCGCCCCGCCGCTGTAAGTGTAGATCGACGCCTCCGAGCCCATAAAGCCGATATCCGCCTCGCCCGAGAGCAGCGCCGTCATCGTCTTGTCCGCGCCAAATCCTGTGACGAGCGTGAGGTCGACGCCCTCCTCCTCAAAATAACCCAGCTCGATCGCCGCGTACTGCGGCGCATAGAAGATCGAGTGCGCGACCTCGTTCAACGTGACCTTCACCGGTTCCTCCGCGCCGGCAACGCAGGGCATCGCACCCAGCGACATCGCCGACGCAAGTAAAAATGACAGAATTCTTTTTTTCATGATGTCTCTCCTTTTTCCAGGCTACCGTAGTAATATATGTGGAAAGGCGAGACATGTGAAAAAGCAGGGCCTGATATCAGCTTTGCACCCTGTATTTCCCCTATCGCAAAATTATATCTATCCTTAAAAAACCTAAAAAGAGCTCCCGCCCGGCTGTCAGTCAGCCAGAACGAAAGCCCTTTAAAAAGAATCTGCTTGAAATCAGTTTTTGGACCAGTAGCGTGCCACAAGAGTCCTCGCCTCCTCTGGCGAAAGGGAATAATTTTGTGTAATTATTTCAATCGCTGTTTCCATATTCTGTCCAAATTTTTGGCAGGATTCTATCAGAACCTGCATCCCGCGTTCTCTCTCAGACGACGTCCCCTGTTTTATTCCTTGTTCAATTCCCTCTTGTTTCGCGTTTTCCCGTTCTTCAATCACGATCTGCTCAAATCCGCTGATCATCTTCTTCTCTCCCTTCTGGAAGCATTCCCGGATGAACGCCTGCTCCTTCTTGCCAAACTTTCCTTCCAGTACGCTCACAAACCATGTCTCAAGCAAGTTTTTCTCATCTGCCGGGAGCTCCGCTACCCGATCCATCGTTTCCTCTATCGCGCGCAGGAAGTCTTCTTTCTCCTTCGCACGGTCAAGGTAAAAAATGTTGTCGATCACTGTGTTGCTGTTCAAGATCAAGTCCTTCGCCAGTCGGCGCACGTCGATCATGGCGTACTCAAAATTTACCCCGTATTCCCCAAACATTGCCCCATCCCGCAGGTAATCCCGGAACCGGCGCTGCGCCGTCCAACTCTCTTTTCCATTGTACAGTACCATCGGGACCACCATAGGAAGGCGGAACTCTTTCAGCTCCCGCTTCTCCTCTGATACGTTCCGGAAATACTGCTCCCATAGATTCACCATGTAGACCAACAGACGAAACGGCATCGTGAAATCCATTCCCGACTGCAGTTCCATCAGCAGGAACAGGTAGATCTCCTGCTCCCCGCGCCGGATTCGGCAGATCAGGTCGGATTCATATGTATGGAAATAGTCCGTGACAAACTCCTTGTCCTCAAACTCGATGTCCTCCTCCCGAACATCCCGCACCCACTCAAAATCCGTATACTTTCGCAGCATATGCAGGAGCACACGGCGGTTTTTGAGCACCCGCTTGTAACCCTTGTCGTGGGGGTTGTTGGTTTTTTCCGGCGTTTCGGCGGTTTCGTCAGCTGTCGTTCCTGCTGTATTCTCTGAGCTCTTTTCTCCCGGCATTTCTTCGGCCTCCTCTGTATATAATAGAAATTATATGCAGAGACTTGGAAAAATATGCCTAAAAAGCGTACAAAATATTTTTGTATATTCTATCACGATTCAAGGGAAAGCGCTACCAAAATTTCGCTTTCTGAAAGTCCACTTTTAGGAATAAAAAGGGAGCCATTGCCCCATAGATGAATTTCCCACCTGTTTTGCAACAGCCCCTACACCTGATTTACTTGACAATATAAGGCTTATAGCACATGAAAAGAATTCTGTTAAAATAGATCAACACTAGAAAAATTTTCCTCCCCTACGAAGGAAATACATCTTTAAAAAATTTCTCCTTTTCCAGTAATTCATGGATAGCGCTATAATGGTTATTCTCACCTGTAAGAATATCCATCAGTTCTCTGACA
The DNA here is from genome assembly GCA_947624055.1 of uncultured Lachnospiraceae bacterium. Classification (GTDB taxonomy): domain Bacteria; phylum Bacillota; class Clostridia; order Lachnospirales; family Lachnospiraceae; genus Choladousia. The sequence continues at coordinate 7,169 of CANQIW010000017.1, read as the reverse complement.
CAAGCACCAATATCTTTATAATTTTCTTCGGTAACCGTACCTTCCTCATTTCCGATAATCCTTCTCGCCTTACCGGAAAGTGTTTCTATGTCAGACATCAAAGAATCATATACCCGGCTGTCTGCCTGATCCTCAAATAGGATTGCAATATGTTTTTCCAACTCTGAGAAAATGTCCGTCGGAATCAAAGAATCTGACGCAAAAGGAATTTTGTCCCCATTTGATGTTCCATTAAATCTATCTATATTCCCATCATCAGAATTTATATCCTCAAGATAATCTCCCAAAAGATGGTTATAATAAATCAAAGCGCAAAAACTATCGCATTTGTCTGGGTAGCCAAAATCCAGGAACAACCACTTCCCTGAAAGAACACTGAAGTCAAAGACTCTCTCTGCTGAAGCAAGCATAATATTTTTTCGCCCTGGCCAGTTGGCAAGATCCCCATATTTTTCGCCGGTATAATTATAGTCCCAGCCCTGATGTGTATAAGTGCGATGGTTTTTTGCGGCCAATTTAATCGGATCACTTTCGTCCGGGTTTATCTCTGAAATGTTGGAAATTATTCCTTTCACACCCCATTTTTGTAATTCATCTAACAAAATCCTATTTGATTCACCAAACTGGTCAATACACAGTGTAGAAGCATATTCCAGAATCCTGACAGCTTTTCGTACATCTCCTTCTACGGACTCATGAAAATTACGGGAATTAAACAACATCGCTTCAAGTTCTTCATAATGTTCCTCGGCATTTTGATGCGCTTCAACACATACAGTTTCAAGAGAGAAAATCATTACAAGAAGCAAAATGAATATATTAGCTTTCCTCATTTCATATTCCTCTTAAACAAAGGCTTATCCGGAATAAATGCCCAGCGTTCAGATATATCCGTATCATACGCAAAATTCAATTTTTGCACGTTTAAATCCGGCTCCGCAGCAATCGAAATAACAATATCCATATTATCCTTATATTTAAAATCATCGGCTGTTTCGCTCACATATACCGCCTTAAAAGTATCCAATCCCTCTCCCTTTTTCCTGATTACTTCACCAACAGTCCAATCATCAATCTTTTCTGTTTCTTCCTTTCCCTTAATTTCTACCGTTATTTTTGAATCCTTCGTCACATATTTCGCCGGAATTACAATTTTATCTCCTTCAAATGAAATATCTATTTCGCTTTCATCTATCTGTTTTGATTCAAATCTGTACAGATTATCCAACTCCTCTACAAGAAAAAGCGGGGCATCATTTTCTCGTAAGATTTGCTCTATCTGCTGCTTGTCTGTGTCTGAAATCTTCATTTCATCAGCAATTGCAAAAAGCAAATCACAGTTTAAAGTAAGCGGTTCATATACAGGAGCAAGTTCTGTTTTGCGATCTTCCTTAAGCATTTTATTATATTGCTTAATCTCCTTCTTTCTTTCAGCAGTTGCCCCTTTTTCGGCCTCTGCTTTTACCACTTCTTTCAAAAAGGTATCATTCATGGATCGCTGTTTGGCGATCATATTGTTTACATTATCCAATGCGATATCATATGCGGCTTTTAAGTATCTTTCCTCTTGGGTTTCCCCATACAAATCTATATATGTCTGAGCCGCAAAATAGCGCAGAGACCACTGATCTATTTCCGTATTGTCAATAATGCTTTCCGCATAACGTTCGGCTTCAGCTATGTATTCCGGCTTATCTAAGGATTGTTCCGCCGAAGTGATCACAATCGGAAGTGTTTCGGCATAATCATAGTCTTTCCGGAAAATGCATATTTCCAGATCTTCATATGCTTTAATTGCTGAAAGACACTTTGTATATTCATTGTTTTCATAATAGCTCTCTGCCAGCGTCAGCCAGTAACCCCCAAATGCTTTGTAAGTCTCCTGATTCGACTCAAGAAAACGTATTCTCGCTGTAACATTTTCATTATTTTTCCATTCCACGAAGGTATTAACAGCATCCTCGGTAAGAGCCAGCTCTCCCGGAAGTTGATTTTCATTGACTGTCTTTACCATATAACTGAATGTATCTTTACGCTGTTTATGCAGAACCTCCGCATCCTCATCATCCAGCGTCCAGCCATCCTGCAGATATTTCAAATCTGCCTGTGCAGATGACGTCAGATAACTTTTTACAGAATCTATCGGTAAAAATTTAAGTGATGTAACCAGTGATTTAATATTAGTATCCGACTGAATAATCGGGTTTGGAATCGCATCCCTTAATGATTGCGCTTTATTTTGTTCATATATATAATTGAGCCGTTCACGCTTGACCGCAGTCATTCGATAGTTTTCCAGAGTGTCTAAGAGCGCGTTCAATTCGCCCAATGTACGATCGTCGATTGCATTCGGATTATAATTATTCACAATAGAAGAGTAGGCCTGTTCCAGATAAAGTCTGCTGTTTTTGGAGGAATTGATTTCCTGCGTCAGCACTGTCAGGTGATTCAGCATATTCATCGAATTATACTGTGTATCCGTCAGATTATATTTATCTTTTCCTGTCTCTAAAGAAGCCGTCTCCCCAACTTCCGTCTCAGACATTTCCTCTGCTACTGTTTCAACAGTCTCCTCTGCATTTATATCGGCATCCTCCATAACACCATCATTCATTTCTTCTGAATCCAGCATTTCTGATTCAGAAACAGAAGAATTTTCGGTTGAAGTTACCGCTGCATCCTGTGCACAACCCGAAAGTAATATGGGAAACATCATTACAGTCACAAGTAATATCTTATAAAGCTTGCCGTTATACATAATTTCCTCCAAATGTTCTTTGTACTTGTTTAGCCTGACGTTTTTTCGCAAACAATGAATCAGTAACAGATTCTTTGGCGTTTCATTCAGTATAGCACAGAATAAGTACTTATAAAATAATAATTTTCATCTTAAAATATCCAGAAAATAAATTGATTTTCTCTAAATATTGCGTAGTGCTCAAACTTCGAGTATGCTAAATATAGGTTCAGAAACCCGTTTTTCAAATCTGATTGTCAGTGCAGCGACTTTAAACCTTCATCATTGGTCGGGATCCATTCCCATTGCGAAGAAAAACTGCTAAAAATCTATGAGGAGCGGTTCTTCCGCTCCTCATCCATGCTTTTCGGAAGAATAGTCCTTCCATCCGAATTTTCCTTTAACCCATCATACTCAGAACACCAGCTGCACCAGCACCATATAAAATACCGTGCCGCTCAGAATCGACAGAAGCGTGTTATGCTTCCACTTGTGCAGCAGCGCAGTCGCCGCTACCGCCAGCGCTTCCGGGATTGCATGCGTGCTGCCTGTGATGGAAATATCCTTCAGGCAATAGACAACCAGCATGCCCATAATCGCGTACGGAAGAACCTCTCCCAGATAAAGAACCGTCTTCGGCGTGCCCTTGTGGAACACGAGGAACGGCAGGAAGCGGATCAGCGCCGTCACGCCTGCGATCACCGCGATCAACAATAATGAATGTACCGGATCGATCATTGCCCATTCCCTCCTTTTCCCTTGATCAGAAACATCGCCGCCAGTATCCCGATCATCGACGGGATCAGGAAGCTCTCCGCGCCAAACAGCAGCCGACAGACAACGGTGACCGCGATGCCGGTGATCGCCGGCAGGTGCTGCTTCGTCTTCTCCCACTGTTCCACAAAGATCACGACGAACAGCGCCGTCATCGCGAAGTCGATCCCCGCCGAGTTGAACGAGAGCGCGGCTCCGGCCGCCGCCCCGATGATGCTTCCCGTGATCCAGTAACACTGGTTCATCAGCGAGAGGAAAAAGTAATAGTTTTTCCGGTCGACATCCTCCGGCAGCTCCGGCGAGCACACGAGCGAGAACGTCTCGTCCGTGAGCGCAAAGATCAGATAAGGCTTTCTCCAGCCGGTGTCGCTGTACTTTTCCAGCATGGTCAGCCCATAAAACAGATGGCGGATGTTCACGAGCACCGTCATCAGCGCAGCCGCGATCAGCGTCGCCCCGCCCGAGAGCAGGTCGACTGCCACGTACTGCATCGACCCTGCGAAGATCGTCACGCTCATCAGCGCGGCCCACAGCCAGTTGTAACCCTTGTCCTGCAGCAACACGCCAAACCCGGTTCCGAGCACGATATACCCGGCCATAACCGGAAGGCTGGAAAGAAACGCATACCGCAGTGTACTGCGCAGGCTGCCATTGCTGCCGGATACTGTACGCGTCGCTGTCCGGCTTGTTGTCCGACCTGGTTTTTCCGTGTTGTTTCCGTCCATCGTTCTATGTATCCCCCATTCCTGATCGTATCTTCTTATCGCAGAAAATGATCCCTGCAGATAATGAGCCTTCACAATCGGGCAGGGAGGATTCCCCCTGCTCGCTGCGCGACCCGCATGCTTCGACAGAAGCAAATTTTTCCTCTCGCGAATCTGAACACAAAAAGAGGCAATCCCTGCGGAATGCCCCTTCAGCCCATATTACCATATCGTCAGTCAGTGTAAGGTGCTCAGATACTCCTCTATATTATGAACCGCTTCAGCTTCATCCGCCCCGTTGGCAGTCACTGTTATCTTTTCACCGGCGGTGAGACCAAAGGTCATCATACCCATAATGCTCTTCGCATTGACCGTTTTGCCCTCACTCTCCAGATGAATCTCGCTCTGATACTGGCTCGCCACCTGCACCAGCAGTGCCACAGGTCTGGCCTCCAGATCGCTGGGAAGCTGAACCGTGATTTCTCTCTTCGTCATAATCATATTCCTCCTTGTCTTGCCCTTAAATCCTCTGCCAGTCGGCTCAGTTTCCGCAGCCTGTGATTCACGCCCGATTTCCCGATGGGCGGCACAAGCATCTCCCCCAGCTCCTTCAGCGAAGCATCCGGATGAGCCAATCGCAGCAACGCTATATCCGCAAGTCCTTCCGGCAATGTTTCGGCATCCCTGCCCGCCAGAAGATAACGGATATCTTCCATTTGCCTTACCGCCGCGCTTACCGTTTTGTTGATATTCGCGGCCTCGCAGTTCACCTTGCGGTTCACTGTATTTCTCATATCCCGGACGATCCGGATATTTTCCAGATTCATCAGAGAAATGTGCGCTCCCATGATGTTGAGCATGTCGACAATCTGCGCTCCCTCTTTAATATACACGATAAAATATTTTTTACGCTGTACAATTTTGGCATCCGGGCCAAAGGAATGTATCAGCGCGCCAAGCTGCCGCGCCCGCTCCTGCGAAGCGCACGCGATCTCAAAATGATAAGACCGCTCCGGATTGCTGATCGAACCCGAGGCCAGAAAAGCGCCCCGGATGAAAGCTCTCCTGCAGCATGACTTTTGTACCAGAAGCTGATTTGCCGGCGAAACCTGCTCTGCAACCTCTCCCTCCTCATCGAGAAGCTTCAGCGCGCGGAGAATGCTCCTCACATTCTCATGATCCCTGACCAGCAGCGTGTATATCTGGGTACCGTTTTTGCCGCCTTTATGTAAACGCACGGAAACGTCACTACATATATTAAATGTTTTTTGCAATAATGTAAAGCATTTTCTTGCCACACTGATATTTTCTGTGTGGAACTTCAGGCTCCACCGCCCGGACGCCGAGATACAGACCGAACCGCACATGCCCGTGATTGCCGCAAGTTCGGCAAGCTGACAGTGCCTGGCCTCCGGGATCAGATGCGATAATTCTTCCTTGACTTCCCCTGAAAATGACATTTTTTCCTCCGCTTTCCTCAAGCCCGGATGCCGCTTCAGTCCCGCATATCCCGGTGCTCCAGTTTGAACCCATATTCGGAATGGCTGCTCAGTCTCCGGTACAGCTGCTCCGCGATCGTCACAGAGCGGTGCTGGCCGCCCGTACAGCCGATGCTGATCACAAGCTGATTCTTGCCCTCATCCACATAATACGGCAAAGAGAATTCGATCAGATCCGCAAGCTTCCCCAGAAACTGCCCGGCCGTCCCGGTCCGCATCACGTAGTCCTGTACTTCCGGATTCTTCCCGGTCTTCGGCCGCAGCTCTTCCACATAGTACGGATTCGGCAGGAAACGCACGTCAAACACCAGATCGGAGTCCGCAGGGATCCCGTACTTGAAGCCAAAGGAGAGGATCGTGACGTAGATATTGCGGAAATCCCCGCTGTCCACAAAAATCTTTTCCATCTCACCGTGCAGCTCCCTGACCAGCAGCGTCGACGTATCTATAATATAGTCCGCCCGCCGCTTCAGGAAGGCAAGCTCCTCGCGTTCCTGCGCGATCCCCTCGGCGATCCGCGCGTCCCGAGCCATCGGATGGCTGCGCCTCGTCTCCTTGTAGCGCCGCAGCAGCACAGTGTCGCTCGCGTCGAGGAACAGAACCTCACTGGTGATCCCCTGCCCGGAAAGCCGCTCCAGCATGGTCTTCACCGCTTCCTCCGTAAGCCCTGTGCGGCTGTCGATCCCGAGTGCGACCTTGTCATGCCCGCCCTCCTGCATCACGGAGAGCTCCGCGAACTTCTCCACGAGCGGCAGCGGGATATTGTCCGCGCAGAAATATCCCTTATCCTCCAGAATCTTCAATGCCGTTCTCTTTCCGGCTCCGGACAGCCCGGTCACGATCACAAATCTCATCTTATCTCCTGTTTTTCTGATGCTGTCAAACCGCATTTCTCACAAAACCTGTTTTTCTTCCCGCTGGCTGCCGTTTTCCCTGCGCCACGGCAGGCCGGTATAGCTACTGCGCAGAAAATTCCCCGAGCAGCTTCACTTCAGGCTCCAGCGCAACGCCGGAATGCTCACGCACACGGGCGGTCACTTCCCGGATCAGCCTGTACACATCCTCCGCCGTCGCCTTACCCTTGTTGACGACAAAGCCGCAGTGTTTCTCTGACACCTGTGCGTCTCCGACCGAGAATCCGCGCAGTCCTGCTTCCATGATCAGCTTGCCTGCAAAATTCCCCTCGGGGCGCTTGAATGTGCTGCCTGCGCTCGGCAGATCCAGCGGCTGTTTCGCCACACGCTGCTGCCTCAGCTCCTCCATGCGTGCGCTGATCTGCTCCAGGGCACCTTTCTTCAGCCTCAGCTTCGCCCCGAGCACGATCCAGCCCTTTTCCGGGATCACACTGTGACGGTATCCGAGCTCCAGCTCCGCCGCCGGAACGGTCTCTGCCGTGCCGTCGCCCGTGAGCACCGTGACCTCCTCGAGCACATCCTTCATCTCGCCGCCGTATGC
>CANQIW010000016.1 GCA_947624055.1 uncultured Lachnospiraceae bacterium | reverse complement strand
TCATGAACAGCACGTCGTACCATTGCCGATTCGCCGCCTTCACCGTGCGCAGAACTCTGCCCATCAGATCGAGATTGTCGAGCTTGCTCTCGGAGATCTCCATCTCCCGGTCTACCGCAATATTTCCGATCGCTGTCTCCGAGGCATCCAGGGCTACCTCCCTCTGCCTTGACGCTTTTCTGTAATAATCAACAATCGCGTTTTTCGTGCATCTGATCAGCCATGCCTTAACCAGATCCTCCGCCACATTGTCCATGTTCAGATAAAAGGAAATAAATACCTGCTGACATATTTCCTCCGCGTCATGGTAGCTGCCTGTCTTGTCCACGCCAATTTTCATGATGAGATCATGATATCTCTCGAAATATTCCTCAAATTTCTTATTCTTCATTTCTCTGTCCCTGCTGTTTTATCTTTTGTAGTATCCTGGTTCGTTAAAATAAATTGAGGATTTTTTCCCTGTCCGCGTCCGTCAGCGTGCCTGGTTTCCACTTTACGTCCACGGTATCGTCCGCGTAGCGCGGAATCAGATGCATATGGAAATGAAACACCGTCTGTCCGGCGGCCTCTCCGTTATTCTGCACCACATTGAGTCCGTCCGCGTGCAGACCATCCTTCAGTTTCCCTGAAATCTTTTTCGCCAGAACGAGCGCCTTCGCAGCCGTCTCATCCGGAAGCTCAAACAGGTTCGCGGCATGAGCCTTGGGAAGGATCAGCGCATGTCCCAAAGCTGCCGGGTTCAAGTCGAGGATCACGCGAAAGTCCTCGTCCTCATACAGCGTCGCAGCCGGAATTTCCCCGTTCGCAATCTTACAAAAAATACAATTTTCAGCCATAACTTTCTCCTTTCATTTCAATTTTAAGCAACTGCATACTTATTAGTATTCTAAAAATATTGTCGAAAAATGTCAACCGAATCTCGTTGATTTTTCACCTTTAAAATGCTACACTTTTTATTATTTTCAGATAAATCCGTCCGCGTCAAACAAGAGGTTTGCATATGCAAAACGATGAATATATATCCAGATTTTCACATGAACTGAGAAATCCTCTGACCCTGATCTACAGCTCCCTGCAGCTGCTCGAAAAGGAATGTCCCGCGGTTCGCGAGTCGAGCCTCTGGGAGCAGATCGGGAAAGACATGCTCGACGTGATTCAGTTGTTGAAAGACATGTCCGCACCTTTTCATCGGCTTCAAACGGCGCCTTTGGACGTCGCGGAGTTTCTGTCCGGGCTCGCCGCCTCTTTCGCTCCCTCCATGAAAATGCGCGGAATCTGCTTTGTCACGGAGTTCCCGGATACGCTTTCCGGCCTCGTCCTCACAGCGGACAGGCAGAAACTCCGCCAGGCTGTCACAAATCTGATCCTCAACGCGGCCGACGCCGTCTCCTCCCGCGACAGTCATGAAAAGACGACCGGCCGCGAAGAATCCACTCTCTCAGCAGAGGATACCACCTCCGGAAGGATCACCCTGTCTGCCGAGAGCGACGGTACATTCCTCTCGATCCACGTACGCGACAACGGTCCCGGCATCCCTCTGGAATACCTCGCCGATCTGTTCGATCCGTTTGTGACACACAAGAACGGAGGCAGCGGACTCGGCCTCAGCGTCGCCCGCATCATCGCAGAGCAGCACGGAGGGCAGCTTTCGGTGGACACGCGCTGCAGCGGCACGCCTGCGCACAGAGACCGCCCATTCGCGACTTATGCGGATTTCTGCCTGCGGCTCCCGCTCAAGGGCGATTCGGGGTGACCTGCCGGGCAGTCCTGAAAGCATCCTGCCACAGCCCCGTTTCACAATCCGCGAACCGGCTATACTCCGGGCTGCTGTTTTTCAGCTTACAGCTCAATCGTATTCCGTATCGGCATTTCCTCCGTCGAAGCAGGACACCAGCGCCAGCACAAAGCCTGAAACAAGTCCACCGATATGCGCGCAGTTGTCCACACCTCCGGCGGTCAGCCCCTGCAGCACGGAGAGCACGGCCATCAGGACCAGCCTGCGGCCGGAGTATTCTCCCAGATTTCCTTTCTTGCGCAGCACCAGCCAGATCAGCGCGCCAATCACCGCAAACACCGCGCCCGACGCGCCTGCCGACACCGCGAAATCTTCAGAGCGAAACGCGAACCAGACAGATACAATGTTGCCGATGATACCTCCGCCCAGATAGATCAGCAGGTACCGGAACTTTCCGACGCACTGCTCCAGCATATCACCCAGAAATATCAGAACCAGCATATTGTTAAAAATATGATCGACGCCAAAATGAAGAAACATCGAAGTTACCAGCCGGTAATATTCCCCTTCTCTGACAAGCGGAGCAAATTCCGCGCCGTGTTCCAGCATAAACTGCGTGTTTTCCGTGTCTCCCAGCATACTGAGCACCGCAAAAACCACAATGTTCACCATGACGATGATCAGGTTCATCTTCTGTCTGGAAGCGATAAAATCTCTGATCTCCTGCATCCTTCTCTCCTCCGGTTCTGTCCTCTCACAGCTCTGTCGTTCTCTCTACTATACTCCTCCGGGCATCCTCTTTCAAGCACAGGATTTCCGGAGCCGCGCCGTGTTCCCTCTTTCAAACACAGGATCCCCGGACTCCCGCCTGCCTTGCAGCTTTTTATTGCATTTATCCCGCAAGTAGAGTATGATGCAGAAAGAACCGCCGGCTCAGACACGGACAGATCCGGACCGGCGGAAAAAACACGGCAGAACGGAGAATCAAAGTCTCATGAACGATACCGCATATATCAGGCTGATCGAGGAAATCTCACTGAACGCATGGCCCTCCCACAAGATGGAACTGTATGACGGATGGCTGATCCGTTTCTCCCACAACTACACGCACCGCACAAACAGCGTGACACAGGTGGGCGCTTCCCTCCTCCCTGTGGAGGAAAAGATTGCTTACTGCGAGGAAATTTATCGGAATTATCACACTCCGTCCATCTTCAAGATCAGTCCGCTGATCGATCCTGATTTCGACAGCCTGCTCGAAAAGAGGGGTTACGAGATCCAGCATACCACCGACGTCATGACCATGGATTTCCGCGATTTCAAGCCGTATCCGGCCGTATCGGCAGAGTATGAATATTATGGGAGAAATTCCGGCCTTCCATCCTTCGTGGTCTATCCGGGCGATGTGATCGTTCAGCTGCAGGACCGTGTCACGGAGGAGTGGATCCACTCCCTGTTCCGCCTGAACGGAACAACGAACCCCACTCTGCGCCGCATCGTCCCGTCCATGTTCAAGGCGATCCCCAAGGAGACGATCGTCGCGGGCATCGAGATCGACGGACGCATGGTGGCTTCGGGTCTCGGTATCGTAGACCGCGATCACGTCGGCCTGTACGCCATCTATGTCGACGCGAGCTGCCGGCACAAGGGCTTCGCAAAAGGTATCTGCAGCACAATACTGACCGAAGCGCAGAAAAAAGGCGTCTCCCACGCCTACCTTCAGGTCGTGCAGGGAAATGTTTTCGCGCACCGGCTCTACACCTCCCTCGGATTCCGCGATCTGTACACCTACTGGTTCCGCGTCAGGGGAACCGCAGATCTGTCCTGACCTCACAACTGCCGCACCACCGCGCGGTATCCGATCTCCGCGAATGAGATCTCATCACCCTGCGCGAAGCGGCACTGTTCCTGCGGGCGGAGTCTTCTGCCGTTGCAGAAAGTACCGTTCCTGCTGTTTAAATCTTTCACATAGCACACGCCGTCGCGGCACTCCAGCCGCGCGTGTCTCCTGCTGACCGTGGGAGAATCCAGGATCACATCAGACTCACCCTTGATCTTTCCGACATAGACAGGCGAAGCTCCGACATAGATATCCTGTCCAGCGATCCCTCCCGCGCCGCCGTGCGTGCAGACCAGATAAATGCCGCCCTCCTCCTGTCCCGGCGTCAGACATCTCGTCTCTTCGATCACCGACGTCTCCTCCGGCGCTTCGTACATCTCCTCCTGAAGCATCCAATACATCTGGTCGTCCTCTTCCTCGATCCACCTGCTTTCCGTTTTTCTCTCCTTCCTGTTCCTCCAGAACTTGTTGATCAACGCTTCCACCGAGATCAGCAGGAAGAAAATCCCGCCCGCCTCCGTGGTTGTAAGCAGACCGAAATAATATACGATCTCCAGAAGCGCAAACAAAAGCAGAGCCGACAGCAAAACTGCCGGGTGAATGACCTGAAACAGTCTGTCCACCCTTCTCTGCGGGCGTCTCTTTCTCTCACAGTGCGTCACCTCATAAGGCTCCCGCGCTTCCGGCGGCACACTTTCCGCTTCAGCCCCAGCAGATCTCTTCTCACCGCCTCGCAGATATCCCGTATTTTCTCTCTCCTCAAATTCCGCGTTCTCTTTCCTGTATTCCTGCCGTTTCCCGGAAAGCGATGCGCTTTCCTCCGCAAAATCCGAGCGGTATCTCACAGCATTATTGATCCGGTCTTCCCGATACTCTCCGTTCTCGCCCTTCTGCGCTTCCTCAGCCTCCAGGATCTCCTTCAGCGTCTTCTGAAGGCTGAAGTTGTCTTCCATCGCCTTCTGATAAAATCCGTAGCCGAGAGCAACCGCCTGCTGCTCCCTGTGATCCAGCTTTTTCAGAATGAATTCTGCCAGCCGGATAATCGGACAGCTTCCCTCGCTTCCCGGCAGATAACAGAGCTGAACCCTGCGCCGGTCCGGCTCCACATACAGATATTCCGGGTCAAACACCAGCTGCGCGGGATCCAGCAGATACTTCTGCATTGCCTCCAGTACGTCGCGGATTCCCGCAAGCAGAAAGAAAATGTCTTCATATCCCATCTTTCTCTTTTCAAAAATACTTTCCAGCGTCTGCTTCGACGTGATCTCATAGTGCAGATACAACACTCCGTTCTTTCTGGCGCTGTGAAACGGCAGCAATCCGGAAACCTGATTTTGCTCCGCCATCCTGAGCCGGTAATCATCCTCCTCCGCCTTCGGCGCCTCCAGGATCAGGTAATTGTTCTGCAAATCTCTCTTATACTCCGCGTTCAATGGTCTCCTCCGGTCAAAAGCTCTCCCGCTCCTTTTATTTTTCTTATTGTGCTCGCCGGATTCAGGATCCTGCAGGTCCATGTCCTTTGAATCTCCAGCTTTCCTCCCGCCAGATAATTCGCCGCAAACCCGGGGATCGGATATTCCGCGCTCCACAGGGCGGTCGCTTCCCGGCTGCCCAGCGCCGTGTTTCCGTTCAGATTCCGGCTTCCGAGGAATCGCCCCTCATGCACTCTCCCGGCCACCTTCTGCGCCGCTTCCTTTCTCTCCTTTTCCGTCGCGAAATTGCTCCCCACGGACGCGGCCTCACAGACCGCCGCCTGAAGCGTTGCCCGATCATGAATATAAAATGTGCAGAGGATCAGCGCCGCAAGGACAAACATCGCCATCGTGACTACAACTGACGCTTCCACCGTATAGCTGCCCCTCAAAAATTTTTTCTTCAAGCTCATCCCTCCATCCTCCAAAAAAGCACCGCCGTTACCAGACGATCTTCACCCCGTGTATCCGCACCCGCAGATTACCGCTCCGATCAGAAGAAACGGCACAAAAGGAAGTTCCTTTTCCCGCCCTGCCCTGCGAAGCACAAGCAGCCCGACAGCCCACAGCCCCGACAGAAAGAAAGCGGTAAACAGGGTCGTCATACAGGGCCACAGTCCGATCGATAACCCACAGCCTGTGACAAGAGCGCTGTCCCCGTATCCCAGGCTCTGCCTGCTGATCCAGGATATCAGAAAACAGAACGCTCCCGGCAGCAGTCCCGCAGCCAGTTCCCCGGGCGCGATGTTGTTTCCTGCCACGCGTCCCAAAAACGCCAGCAGAATATATGCCCCGGCAACCGCCTTATATACTTTTCGACTCTTCAGATCCGTAACGGAACAGATCAGAAGAACCGTCCCCGTCAATAGGTACTGATACATGGATTCATCTCTTTCCGCACTTCGAACATGCTCTCATATCCCCCAGTTCCTCCTTTGATACCTGACGTACGGTCCGTTTCAGTCCGCTGCATGACAGAGAGCTGTGATACCGATCTCCCTCGTTCGTAATAAAGACCTTTCCGTCAACCGCCGCGCCGCCGCATCTTTCACACTTGTGGTATTTTCCTCCGCTTTTGTTTCGCAGGTCTCCGAGTTCCGCTTCATCGACCTCCCGAATCGACAACTTCAGATGCGTACAGTTCGGATCATCATGATACACGCTGCCTGTCTCCGTCACATACACATACTCCCCATCCGCGCCGTCGCCCTCTGCGTCGTCCCCGTCGCCGCTTTCACGCCCTGTCCACGCTCTCACCCGGGCGCGCTGCAGGAAAAAACTTCCGGGCAGTTTTATGAGACCGACCGGCGACCGGATCTGATAGGTCAGCACAAGATCGATCATATCGTCTTCCTGCAGAAAGGAAGAGAGCAGCAGATTGACTTTTTTTACCGCGGAGGTGTCCTCCGTCTGCCGGAGGAGCCTCTGCTTCGCATAAGCGGCCGACAGCGCGGTAGCCGCAAGCTCCGGAGCCTCGCTCAGATCACCGCCAAACCGCTTCGCATAGGCGGCTGTCGCCATCATCTTTCCGGTCTCTGACAGAGACGTCCCGAATTTGACCGATGTCTCTATCGCGTTTCCATATTGCAGAGCCGCGATCATGGCGAGCAGAAACAGCGGGAGCACTACCGCGGCCTCCACTGTCAAAGTCGCGCGAAGCGGAGCAAAAAAGAATGCTCTTATACCCCTGGTTCCATCTTTTCGGTATTTGGGGGAGAATTTTACCTTTCTTTTAGATTTTTTCAGATAATAAGAATATATGGACATGAGCATCTTAAACGGATATAAGAACATTCTTTTTCACCTCGCTTTGCCCGGATCACGACAGTCCGGTTCTTTCTCTTTGTCCGAAACAGGCTCCAATGCCTCCGATCCCCGGTTCTCAGTATGACATACTGCTCTTCTGTTCAATTGTGACGTCTTTCTGCGATACCCGGAAAATTGCTTTCGGAAGCCCCGCAAATACAGGACTGCAGTGATAGCTCGCCCCGACCTTGACCGCCACGATACAATTCTCCGCTTTGAACGCTTCGTTTCCCTCCTCCTGAAGATCCGTCTGGATCATGTCCAGCGCGCGCATCCGCTGGCTTTTGACCGATCCAAGGTTTAGAAGCACCCTCAGATAATCCGCGTAGGACAAACCGGTACCGCTTCCTTTTGCCCCCTCCTGCAGCACCTCAGTGATCCTGCCCAGGTTCTCAATAGAAAGTGACCAGGTCAGCGTATCCTTGAAGACCGGAACTCTCCCTCCGTCAAGAAGGATCCTGACATCAACAAGACTCTCCCCGTAGGCCCAGGCCAGCAGAAGCGCCTGATTCGTAACCTCCGTGAGAACCGGCAGGCCGAAAACCCCTGTCAGCACGACGGCAAGCGCGCTTGTCTGCTGATTGATCGACGGATCCTGCTGGCAATACAGATAGTTCATTCCCTCCCGTATCAGCAGAAGCCGGTTCACAACATATTTCAGGTTCTTCTCATCTGATTCCCGGCCTCCAAGAATATACTCGATCTGGTAGTCGAGCGCCTTCTCGGAATGTCCGTCAGCATACGTCCGGAAATGCTCCAGCAGATATTCCCGGAAGATCAGATCGGACGTCAGTCCGCTGTTTTTCTTCTCAATCGGAAGGTTGCCTTTTCTCAGTACGTTTTTGGACGGAAGATTGCGCAGATTAATGCTCTTCTGTGAGATATTCTTATCCCAGGTAACGATCGCGAGCGTACTTTTCTTCCGAAGCTTCGCGATCTCCTCCAGCGGATTGTTCTCCGGCTCCTCTGGCAGCACGGCAACGGTTCCGGCCGCAGCCGCCTCCGATTCCATCGTCTCCAGCTTTTCCTTCTTTGCATTTTCCGCCTGATCGATCTGAAGGCTGCTGTTTTTCAGGTTTTCCGTGTAATCCTTTTCCCGGTTTTTGATCTCGTCGGTATCCTTCGCATACTCCATCAGCTTCTCCGCCGCAATCGCCACCGTGTTCTCCTTCATATAGGCCACTGCCTGCTGATAGAAGGATTCACCCCGCCCGTCTGTCAGCAGCGCATACCCTGAGATATCGCTGTCCTCAAGCTCCAGTCTCCAGGGGTCAAAGCATCCCGCCAAAAAAAGATCCTTTCTGGGATTGACATTGTAGGAAATATAATCCTGCAGCCGCTCGTTCACTTTTTCAATCTGAAAGGAACCATTCCCATATGTTCCATCGAGTGAGAAAATACCGTATTTCTCAAACAAATCTTTTTCGAACTCGCCCAGCAGCGAAAAACTTCCCATGCCCGTAATGTTGGCGGCCTGCGCCCTTGCCCCCTGAATTCTGGCGGATTCCACGACTGCGCAGATCAGGGAAAGGAACAATATGCACGACAGACTTAAGAATACTGTAATTGATCCTTTATATCCCTTTCTGTCCATCGATTCTCCTTATACACTGTCACTCTGACTCACGATTTTTTTGAAAATACTGTTGACCAGACTGGTCAGCTGTTTTTTGAAGATCAGCACCAGGCTGATCAGTACGACGAGAATCAAGATGATTTCCACAACGCCTACACCTTCTTCTTCGTCAATAAAAGCTTTGATATGCTCCAATGTCTTCCTCCTTTCTATGATTCTCGTGTGTGAAAGCCCTTTCATCACATCCTTGGGTTTCCACCGCTAAAAAGACAGGAAAGCCGGTACCATAAGAATGACAAGAACAATACCCAGCATCAGCACCATCGGCAGCAGCAGCTTCGTCCCCGCCTGCTCCCCGATCTTTCTGGCATGGCTCTTTCTCTCGTTCAGAGAAGCCTCTGCCTCCGTTTCAAGAAGCTCCGTGAGCCCCTTCGCACCCTTTCTCAGATTCTGTGACAACACCGAACCGAGCCGGATGTACTCCGGAAGCTCGCACCGCCTTCCGAAACGTTCATAGGCCTGCCCTTCCGGGATGCCGCTTTGCATTTCAAAGCAGGTATCAAGGATCTCCTCGTACGCGTAATTCACCTGCTCTTTTTTGGACTGCCCCTGCCGCCCCCGGGCTTTTGGTCTCAGCGCCTTGCTCCTTTGGTATTCTTCCGAGATCCTGGAAAATGTCCCTTTGATGCTCAGGCCGGCTCCGAGCAGCATCGTCATCTTCCACATCAGATCCGGGTAGGCAAGCATCAGCTGATTTCTTCGCTGCTCCGCCTTCTGATGCACCTGGCTGTCCATCTCCAGATAGACGGCGGCGGCAAGCATAAGCGTCAGAATAAATGCTGCAGGCGCCGGATTTTCGGAAACTTTGTGCCAGGTCAGGGTCTTTCCCTCCACTGTCCTCGGCAGCCTCAGCTCCTCCTCATGGCTTTCTCCCGCGTCCGCCAGTTCCACCTGTCTTTGAATTGATCTGCGAAGACGCTCCTGCTCCGGCAGATCCGGAGGAAATACCTTTGCGTATGCCGTGTAGGAAGCCTCTTTTCCGGAACAGGTCAATGTTCCCTGTATCTCTACAAGTGTTCCTGCCTCGTCCTCCACCTCCTTCAGGCTTCCGTCGTCGTCGATCACTCCATACGGAACAGTCGTCCAGCTCAGCTGAACCGCTCCATCCTCAAGGCTCTCCGGCAGATACAGACTGCTCTGCACCCTGTCCAGAGATTCATTTTCCCCGGGAAGCAATTCGTCCAGTTTCTGAATTGCCCGATCGAGAATCTCCTGCTTCTCCCGATCCGTATACTTTCGCTCCTGTACCGTGATCTCCAGCTGCTGCTCCGTGTCCCCGCCGTCCACCTGTACGGTCAGTTCTTCCTGTCTGTCTCCCTCCCCATAGCCCGGCCGTCTGATCGCCTCTGTTCCGGTATCCTCTCTGCCGCTCAGGTAAACCGCAAAGCTTACCAGCGTTATGATCACGCCCGCTGTCAATACAGCCAGAGTGGCTGAAACCTTCCTGACACAGTAGCTTCTGACAGCAGCTCTTCCTCCCCGTGACAGGGATATCAGCTCCTGCTGCAGCCGTTGCTTTCCCTTTCCCGGCTGATCCAGCTTAAACAGGTCAACCAGGAACACACCCATTTTTTCAAATATATTTCCACGTTTCTTTTTCTGTTCTCTCATCTTTTCAAAACTGCTGTTCATCCTTCTTCCCTCACACCGCAAAAGGCCTGTTTGACCCACCATGCCCCGTCTCCGGATCTCCACGACTTCCACGGCGGTTCTCAGCGCCTGCATCCCTGCGTCAGACCTCGATCCGCACGATCTTCCTGCCCCAGAAATACGCCGCGACATATACCGCGAAACAAATTCCCATGACGGCCGTTCCTGTAATATTTCCGTACATCGCCTCAAGATATTCCGGAGAACTCAGCCGGATGTACGCAAGGATCAGGATCGGAATCAGGCTCATGATGTTCTGCTCCATCACTTTTCCCGACAGACAGGTTTCGATCTCCTGCATGGTCTCCTGCTTCTGACGGATGCAGGAAGCCGTATTCCGGATGATCGTCAGCAGATCTCCGCCGGAGCGCTTCGCGGTCAGAAATACTTCCGCAAAGCTCTGAATGTCCTCGATCGCACAGCGTTTTCCGAAATCCGCAAAAAGCTCTTCCATATTCCGGTTCATCTCAATCTGCGTGTCCATAAAATGAAATTCCCGCACGATAAATGAATCCGGATCATAGATCTTTCTCAGCTCACGCAGCGCTTCCCTTAAAGCATTTTCCACAGAATATCCGGCCTGCAGGGACGCCTCGATCATTCGGATCCCGTCAAGGAACTGCCGTGTCATTTCCCGCGCGCGCTTCGCCTGCTGTGTTTTCCTCTGCTCCTCAAGGAACAGAAACGCTCCGGGCAGAAGAAGGACAAACGCGATCCGCGAACAGAAAAAAAGATAACTGATGCATCCGTCCAGCAGTGCGTACAGAACCAGATATTTTGCAAGCTCTTTTCCTGAGAAACGGTAAACCGCATAGTCCGGAAGGCTTTCCTTCTCATCCTGCCTGCCGCCTGCTTTCCGTGCTTTTTTTGAACCGGTCTCAGGGCGAACCAGCGGCTGCTTCCCCGTCTGACCTCTCCCCGGAGCATTCCCCGATCCGAACCCGGGGCGGGGCGACGCCCGTCCGTTCACAACCGATATCCTGCCCTCTGCAGCTTGCTTTTTCTCTGAAGCTCCGCTCTTCGGCGAAGACTTCCTTTGATCCTTCCGCATTCATCCTCTCCTTCCTCCTCAAACTCATACAGCAGCTGTGTCTGAATCTCTCCTCTGTCGCTGTCAAATCCAAAGATCTCCAGAATCTGCAGCACCTTCCTTGTCTTATCCCGCAGCCTTCCCAGATGTACGATCACATCAATCCCGGACGCAATCTGCCTGCGCACAGCCGGCAGCGGAAGCTCCATTCCCATCAGCACCATCGTCTCTATCCTTGAGAGCATGTCCTCCGGGCTGTTGGCGTGCCCGGTGCTGATCGAGCCGTCGTGTCCGGTATTCAATGCCTGCAGCAGATCGATCGCTTCGCTCGAACGGATCTCTCCGATCAGAATTCGATCCGGACGCATTCTCAGGCTCGACTTGATCAGATCCCGGATCGTAATCGCATTTTCTCCCTCGGCGTTGGCATTCCTTGCCTCCATACGCACCAGATTCGCGACGCCCTGAATCTGAAGCTCCGCATTATCCTCGATCGTGATCACACGCTCATCCTTCGGGATGTAATGGGAAAGCGCGTTCATGAATGTCGTTTTGCCGGATCCCGTACCGCCTGAGATGAAAATGTTGTAGCCAGAACAGACCATCTTTTTCAAAAAATCTACCGCCTCCTGCGACACGGTTCCCCAGCGGATCAGCTGATCCATCAAGATCGGATGGTCAGGAAAACGCCGTATGGTAATAACCGGCCCGTTCAAGGCTACCGGCGGCATCACGATATTGACACGCGCGCCGTTCTCCAGTCTGGCATCCACGATCGGCACCGATTCATTGACGATGCGGTTGCACCGGCCGACGATCTGCTGCGCGATATCCTCCAGCCGTTCTCGTGTGGCAAAGCTTTTGTTCCACTGCAGAAGCCGTCCGTCCTTTTCAATAAAGATTCCCTCCGTCCCGTTGACCATGATCTCCGTCACGCTGTCGTCGTCGATCAGCTCCTGCAGGATATCCAGCCTTCGCACCGAATTAAACAATTCCCTTCGCAGCCCATTGCGCTCTGAAAGTCTGATATAGTATTCGGCTCCGGCTTGCAGGATCAGTTCATCGATCGCCTGATAGATCTCCTCGTCGCTGATTTCCCGATATCCCTCCAGCTGCTCCATAAGCTTTTTTCTCAAAAAAACGAATTTCTGCTCTCCCGTCCTTTGCTGCTGTCCCTGCCCGTATTCTCCTCCCGACTTTTTCACAGCTCCTCCTCGATCAGCATTTTCCGAACAAAATTCCCCATCTCGCCCCAGAGGAGCTGCTGTATGATATCCCCGTTCTCCTTCAGAAGCGGCTGTACCGGAAGCTTGAGCCTGTGCGTCTTCTCCCGTACATCCTCCAGATCCAGCATGCCGAGCAGCTTCTCGTACTGGGCAAGCTTCGCCTGTGAGATCGCATCCTCCAGAACCGGGAGATAGACGCGGTCGCATTCTCTCAGCAACTGAAAAAGCTCGTCAACCTGTTCGCTCAGGTCAAGGATCAGGATGTCATACTCTCCGTATGTGCTGATCTCGTGCAGAAAATCCAGCCATTCCTTCCCCGAGACGTCCCTGATATCCGCAGGCGAGATCGCAGGGGGAACATACTGCAGCTCATGAAACGTCTGTACGACCGAATTCAGCCTGTAGATAAATCCGCCCTCCTTCTGTCTGGAAAAATAGATCAGGTCGGAAATGTCTGTGCGGTACTTCTTGTCAAACAATTCCTCAAACCCGGAAAACTCCTCAAAATTCAGGTACAGCACCTGATTGCTCTCCGCGAGCACTTCTCCCAGAGTCAGCGCGAACGAAGTCTTCCTCGCCCTTCCGATCGGGGAGTACACGCCGTAGATCTTGCTCTTATGCGCAGCATTTCCGAATATGTACGGCTGGGGATGCGACTCCGCATAGTATTCCAGAACCTCGGACAGCAGCTGATCCGACGACTGGTATTTGTACACGGAAGGATACTCATCCAGCTCCGGCAGCGCTTCCCCCTCGGACAGCATAATGATACGGTTGATCGGAAGATCCCGGATCTCACTGCACATCGTGCGCGTTGAGATCAGCAGCACCTCGATCGGATTATCTCTGGTATACGCCTTGAGGCTCTCCACATTCGTGAACGCCTGCACCTCAAACAGCGTCGTCTTCTTGCCGTTCAGATATTCCATAAGGCTGCACGCGTAGGACGCGTCCAGGTCGCAGACCGCAAATATATTCTTTTTCAAACGCTACCTCCTATCTGACAAAGTATTCCGAGCAGGATCGGGATGGAAAAACTGAATCTCGCGTCTTCCCCGGCTCCGCTCATGTATGGCCTCCACTGTCGATCCTTCGCGTACCGGCTGACATATTCCGCAAAATACATAAGCCTCTCCCCGATCTGTCGGCGGCGCAGCATGATCGCCAGAGAGATCAGTCCCCCGAGAAAAATCGACCATTTGATACAGCCGAAACATCCGGTTGGTCCGAAAAACCCTCCTGCCATACACAGCAGCTTGATATCCCCCGCCCCGATCATGCGAAAATAGTAGAACACACCAAAAATCAATATCGGAAGCGTCACACCGCCCAGATACAGGACAAGACCCGCTGCTCCCTCTGTAAAACCCTGATACAGAATACCGCAGGCCAGCCCTGCCGCAATGATCCCGTTGGGAATCCTTCCTGATGCAAGATCAGACAGCACCGCCGCAATCGCAAGGCACAACACCAAAATGATATGTACTTCCGTCAAGTCAACAACATCCCTCCCCGTTTTATCTGTTTTTGTCTCTCAGGTACTTCCCTTTTCGGAAATATCAGGCCTGAACCGGCCTCGATCCGCCAAGACCCCGCGGTTTCTCCTCCGCGTGGCTTCGTCTTCTGTAAAGATTTCTGAAATTCTGAACCGAATTTCGATAAGGTACCAAAAAAGTGTATCCTGCCGGAAGCATCCGCCTCCTGACAGGATACATTATAACACGATTTAGTGATTTGTAAAGTCTTTTTTGTGATATTTTTTATTTTTTTGAGATGTGATAATATCTTACTTCTAATCGTATAATTTTTAAGAGAATTCTCTAGAACATTAAGTTGCTTGCCGCCCAAGGTCAGATCATCAGCTGTTCTGCTCCATGAACTTCATATAATTGACCACCATCATTGCGATCTTGAACGTCATAGCGTCCTCAAAAACACGGATGTCCAACCCGGTGCTCTTCTGCAGCTTCTCCAGCCGGTACACCAGCGTGTTCCTGTGGATATAGAGCTGTCTGGCTGTCTCAGAAACGTTGAGGTTGTTGTCGAAGAATTTGCTGATCGTGGCAAGCGTCTCGTCGTCGAAGGAATCCGGCGTCTCCGCCGTGAACACTTCCTTCATGAACATCTCGCACAGCGGAAGCGGAAGCTGGTAGATCAGCCGTCCGATTCCGAGCGTGTTGTAGGCAATGACAGCCTTCTCGGTGTAGAAGATCTTACCCACATCGAGCGCCATCCGCGCTTCCTTGTAGGAGCGGGATACCTGACGGATCTCATCGACGATCGTGCCGTACGCGATCTTCACGCTCGACATCGCTTCTGAATTCAGCATATCGCGCAGCGTGTGAGCCGTCTTTTCAACCTCGTCGTATCCCTCGTTCTCCTTCAGCTCCTGCACCAGAATGATGCTCTTCTCATCGACCGCTGTAATAAAATCTCTGGGCTTACTGCCGAACAGCCCTTTGACGATCTCCATCGCCGCGTTGTCCTTCTCATACTTCGTCTCAATCACATAAACGATCCGGCGCACTTCTGTATCGATATGCAGCTTCCGCGCCCGATTGTAGATATCGATGGAAAGCAGATTATCAAGAAGAAGATTCTGAATATAATTATTTTTATCGAAACGCTCCTTGTAGGCGATGATCAGATTCTGAATCTGGCTGACTGCCACGCGCCCCAGCATATAGGCATCCTTCGAGGCTCCCTGCGCGATCAGTACGAACTCTATCTTCTTGTCGTCAAACACCTTGAAGAAATGCGCCCCCTGTACGACCTGACTGTCGGCCGGCGACTCTGCAAACTGTAATATTGCATTTTCCTGCACGATTTCATCCGGAAGCGTCGTGGCAACCGGGTTCGCATGCACATCCGTCAGGATAAAATCCACTCTTGTAATCGTGTTCAGCTCATCAAGCGTATTCTGTAAAATCTGGCTCGAAATCATGATCTCACATCCTTTTTTATTTGTTTTCTGTTCGCTTTCTGCCTGTTTTCCGCTCTTCAGCGATCTTCCAGAGTTCCGTATTCTCTCAAAGCTTTTCCGCTTCTTTGCGACATTCCTGAACTATGCCGCCCGTTTATGATATCAAAATCATCATACCCGATTTTCTAAAATTTTACAATAAAAAAGTGCGCTTCATGATCAAACCGAATCACAATAAAAAAGCAGGGACATCCTCGGACGGTTTTCCCGTAAATTTTCCGAAAATGTCTCTGCCTCTTTTATGCAGAAATCAAAACCAAACTGCCCTGGCGGCACATATCACATGTTCACCGCAGCTTTCACCCTGACCAATCTCGCGCAGAACCGGAACAACCATTCCAGGACGGCGCAACCGGAGAGTGAGCGCCTCAGCCTCCGCCCGTATAACTCAGAATCGGAACACCGCAACCCCGTAAGGCGGCAGATCGTACGCGAAGGAATACGCCCTTCCGTCGCACTCCTGCTTCACCGCCTTGTAGATCTCCGGCTGCTCCTTACCGCTGCCGCCAAACTCGGCCGCGTCGCTGTTTAAAATCAGTTTGTACTGCTTGCGCCTCGGCACTCCGACACGGTAGTCCGGACGCGCCATCGGCGTGAAATTGATGACAAAAAGCAGGTTGCTCCTGCCGTCCTCCGAATGCCGCACAAAGCTGAAAATGCTGCGGAAGCAGTCGTCGGCGTTGATCCACTCGAAACCGCAGGGATTGCAGTCCGCCTGATACATCGCGGGCGCCTTCGCGTACAGATGCAGCAGCGCGCGCACGTAATTCTGCATCTGGCGATGCTTCTCCTCGCCGAGCAGGTACCAGTCGAGCTCCCGCTCCTCGCTCCACTCCTGAAACTGTGCGAAATCCTGTCCCATAAACAGAAGCTTCTTGCCCGGATGCCCGAACATGAACGAATACCCTGCCTTCAGGTTCGCGAACTTGTCGTCGTACAGACCCGGCATCTTGTTGATCATCGAGCACTTGAGGTGCACCACCTCGTCATGCGAGAGCACGAGCACATAACGCTCCGAATATGCATAAGTCATTGCGAAGGTCATCTTGTTGTGATTGTAGCGGCGGAAGTACGGGTCGAGCTTCATATACTCGAGGAAATCGTGCATCCAGCCCATGTTCCACTTCATCGTGAAGCCGAGCCCGTCGTCCTCCGGGCGACCCGTCACCTTCGGCCACGCCGTGGACTCCTCGGCGATCATCATCAGACCCGGATAGCGGCCGACCATGAGGCTGTTCAGATGCTTGAAGAATTCAATCGCCTCGAGATTCTTGTTTCCGCCGTACTCGTTGGCGACCCACTGCCCGTCCTGTTTGCCGTAGTCGAGGTAGAGCATCGACGCCACCGCGTCCACGCGCAGACCGTCCACATGGAACTGCTCCACCCAGTAGATCGCGTTGGAGATCAGGAAATTGCGCACTTCGTTCTTGCTATAATCGAAGATCTTGGTCCCCCAGTCCGGGTGCTCGCCCTTGCGCGGATCCGCATACTCATACAGCGGCGCGCCGTCAAACCAGGACAGGCCCTGCTCGTCGCGCGGGAAATGCGCCGGCACCCAGTCCAGAATGACGCCGATCTTGTTCTTGTGCAGATAGTTCACGAAATACGCGAAATCCTCGGGCGTGCCGTAGCGCGAGGTCGGAGCAAAATAGCCGGTCACCTGATATCCCCACGAGCCGTCAAACGGGTGCTCCGCGATGCCGATCAGCTCGACGTGCGTGTAACCCATGTCCTTGATGTACTCAACCAAAGAATGCGCGAATTCGCGGTAATTATAGTAACCGGCGCTGTCCGGCCCGTGCGGGTGCTTCATCCAGCTTCCCGGATGCACCTCATAGATCGCGACCGGACTCTTGTCCTGCTCGAAGCTTTTGCGCTTCTCCATCCAGACAGAATCCGACCACCTGATCCGGGAGAGGTCGGCCACGCGCGACGCCGTACCCGGGCGGAACTCCGCGTAATTGCCGAACGGATCCGCCTTGTAGATCTTCTGGCCATTCGGCGTATGGATCAGGAATTTATACAGCTCTCCCTCCTCCACTCCGGGAATAAACAGATCGTAGATCCCGAGCGGCTCCTGACGCTCCATCGGATACTGCAGCTCGTCCCAGCCGTTGAACGACCCGATGACGTGCACGGAATCCGCGTGCGGCGCCCACACCGCAAAATACACGCCTTTCTTTCCGTCAACCTTCACCAGATGCGCACCCAGCTTCTCAAAGATGTTGTAGTGCGTCCCCATGCCGAACAGGTACTGGTCGTAGTCCGAGATAAACTGCTCCGGACGCTTCGGCTCCTTGTTTGCGACTTTTGCGTTTGCTTTTCCTGCCATTTCAAACCCTCTCCTTCGTTTTGTTGCTGTATTTATGTTCTGTTCGTTCCACTTGATCTTATGGCAACCGATATTTCTTCTCTATCTGTAAATACCCAGTGAACAGGGCAAGCGTAACCACCACAACACCAAAAATTACAGCTATGAAACCAACTGAATTTTGCTCAAGAAATAAAAGTGGTATTCCACATATCTCCACAAGTACCGCATAAGCAAACCAAAGCACCGCGACGGAATGGTTATATTTTTTAATATCTTTCACTTCTGGCGGCTTTGCTCCTGTGAAAAAGCCGACAGGCTTATTTGCTGTCCATGCCGAAACGCCAATGCCGAAAAGCATAACGCTTACCAGACTCCATATTACAAATCCTATTATCATTATGATTCTCCCATAAAATACCGATTTACTCAACAGACAGCAGCCTGCAGCCGCCCGCCGGGAGCGTCGCAATGATCCGCCCGTTCTCCTGCGAAGCTTCCTCTCCGGTCGCAAGGTCTGTGATGTGCTGCGCGGCCTGCGGAAGCGGCACGGACAACTGCGCCTCATTCTCGTCGTTGTTCACCATCACGACGACCGACTCCTGCTCGCCGATCCGCGCGAACGCGTACTGCCGGTTCGTCAGCAGCAGCTCGCGGTAGCGCCCCGTTCCGATGACCGGGTGCTCCCTCCGGCACTTCCCGAGGAAGATCAGGAATTCCTTCAATCCCGGCACAGGCGGGTTCGCGTCCATAGCCTCCAAATCAAGATACGGCCGCAGCGCCGGATCTCCGCCGTTCGCCTTCCGCCCGTCGATGCCCCACTCTGAGCCATAGTAGATCGACGGCAATCCCGGCAGCGTGTAGAGCAGCGTATACACCGGTCTGATGTGCCGTTTGTCGTTCAGCTTCGATATGATGCGATCCACGTCGTGATTGTCCACAAACGAATAGAGCGTGCGCCCCCGATAAATCCCGCCGTTCTCATCGAACTGCCTGCGGATAGTATGCGCAATCTCAAAATAATTATGGTCGTTGTGCCCGGAATACAGCCCCTTGTGCAGCTCATAATTTGTCACGGAGTGCAGCATCTCCTGATTCGCCCATCGCGCGTAATCCCCATGGATCACCTCGCCCATCAGCCAGAAGTCCTGCTTCTCGTTGCCCGTCATCCAGCGCATTTCCTTCATGAAATCAAAGTCCAGGCAATCCGCACAGTCGAGCCGGATGCCGTCGATGTCAAACTCTTTGATCCAGAAACGGATCACATCAAAGAGATAATCCTTCACCTCGCGGTTCTGCAGGTTCAGATTCGCCAGCTCCGCGCAGTTCCTCCAGGACTCATAGCCGAAGCCGTCGTTGTAATAATTGTTGCCCCAGAAATTGACTCCCTTGTACCAGCCGCAGTAACGCGAACCCTCGCGGTTCTGTTTAATATCCTGAAACGCGAAAAATTCCCTGCCCGTGTGATTGAACACGCCATCCACCACAATCTTCAGTCCCAGCTCATGTGCCTGCTGCACAAAGGTCCTGAAATCATCGTTGTCCCCGAGCCTGCGGTCCACTTCGTAATAGTCCTTCGTATCGTAACCATGCGTCGTCGACTCAAACAGCGGCCCTATGTAGATTGCCCCGCAGCCGAGCTCCCGGATATGCGGCAGCCACTTCTTCAACCCGTCAAAGCGGTGCACGACCTCCTCCTGATTGTTGTCAAACGGCGCCCCGCTCATGCCGAGCGGATACATATGATAAAAAATGGCTGTCTCATACCAAGCACTCATGGCAAAACTCCTTGAATAATTTTTTAAGTAAAGATCCCATACATGAACTGATTGACAACGGAAGCAATCTGCTCCCCGCCGATCCTTCCGGATGCCTCCTCCGGATCCGTCTCCCACTGCAAAAACAGATACTGGTGGATCGTTCCGAGAAATCCGATCGCGAACTGCCGCTGCCGCCCACGCATATTTCCGAGCCTCCCGGCCTCGCGCTCAAACGCCTGCACAACACTCTCATAAAGTTCGACAAAATACGGACGCACCGCCTGATACGCCTCATTTTCCCGCGCAGAATAGAGCAGCGCCATCATCAGCATATAAAACTGCCGGTCTTCCTCATAGAACGCGCAGGAGATCTCTCCCAGCCGGTACAGCGTCTCCCGGATATCGCTCCTGGTCTCCGCCGCCTCCCTCACCTGAGAGAGATAGCGCTCAAAGCGCGTTTCCAGCAGCGTCCTCAACAAGCCGATCTTACTGCCGAAATAATAATACAGCGTCGGCTTCGTCAGCCCGGCACGCTCCACGATCTCCTGGACTCCGACAGCATCATAGCCCTTTGCATAAAACAGTTCTTTCGCACATTCCATAAGAATCGCTTTGTTATTCATCTGGAATTGCCTCCCAGATTAATATACCGTTCGGTATACAAAATGTCAAGGAGAACAATTGATATAAAAAGCAGGAAACCTTTTCGTGATTTCCTGCCCTGTGTCAAGCTCATATTTGTATTGTCAGTTCCTCGGTCTGTTTGCGTATATTATGGCAGGATTCGGAATCTCTCGCGTCCCGCTCAGTCCCTGCTTTCCTTTGCCTCTGTCCTCTGCCGCCGCACGCCGTCCCGGTCGAAATTCTTCCGAAGCGCGATCTCCGTCGGAATGATCGATCCGATCAACGGCACAAGTTGAACAAATTCGATGATCGCGCCCACATTTCCCACAACGTCTGTACTTTTATTAAATACAAATAACAAAGGGATCACAGACAGCGGCAGCAAGGCCAGCCCGCCATAAAACCACAGCCTGCCGCAATACCTGTGCGCGAACTCCCAGGTATTTTTGTTCTTCATCGACATGGAAGTCCGATAGCCGAAAACCGCGTTGATCGTCCCCGGCGCTTTTTTCAGGAACAGCCTGCCGAATCCGATCATCATCAAAGGAATAAGCAAAACCATGACCAGCATAAAGATCCAAAATCCCATCTCAACGCACCTCTACCTGACACATCTTCATCGCCTCCAGTGCGTTCACATGGCTCTGCGGCGTCACGCCCGCGCAGCAGGAAGCGTCCACCGCGATCGAAATCTCCGGCAGCTTCGCCTTCAGGATCATCACATTCGAGATCACGCAGATATCCGTACACAATCCGATCACCTCGATCTCCTCCAGATCCGGCAACCCCGCCGCGTACCCGGCCAGCTCAAGCGAGCCGAACGAAGGCTTGTCGATCACCGGCCAGCCGGCTTCATACACCTTTTCCGAAATCTCCCAGCCAAACGTATCCTTGATGCAATGCTCCACGGGAAGTTTTTTCCCTTCCTGCGTCTCCAGATAATTCTCCTGATGGGTATCTCTCGTAAAAACGACCTGATCGCCGCGCGCCAGGTATTCTTCGATCTTCGCGCGCACCTTTTCCACGATCTGTACCGCCTCCGGTGTGCCGAGCGCACCGTCGATAAAATCATTCTGCATATCGATTACCGCCAACAGCTTCATAGACTCCTCCAGTTTTTAATCTGATCGATCAGCTTGTTATCTTCGCGGATATTCTATCATATACCCCCACAACCCACAAGGTAAAACCATTATAATCATAGTCAGAGAAACAAAAAACCAGAAAACCTCGTTGAGACAAGCGATTTTCTGGCCTTTCATGAGACATGGGGGATTCGAACCCCCGACAACTTGATTAAAAGTCAAGTGCTCTACCAACTGAGCTAATATCCC